>JBKJMR010000554.1:0-2589 GCA_046596275.1 Bacteroidia bacterium
GAAATAGCTGTTTTAATAAAGAAGCCTTCCCATTTCCGGAGGGCTTCTTTACTTTAATAGCTTACATTTATATACAAATTCATATTGAATATAAATTTAAAGTTGAACAATAAAACAACTTAGATATATTTCCGCTGCTATTTCCGATCTTCTCCCCGATGAAAAGAGTATTACTCATCCTGCTTGTTTTTATTTCCGGCATTTGTGTTGCGCAAGTTGATTCGCTCAGACTAAAGCTACCCGGCTCCAACGGCAAAGAAAAAATAAAATTGCTTAACAAGTTAACTGCACTCGACACAGTAAACTTTCGCGCTTATCATACACAGGCACTGACACTCTCGAAAAAGTTGAACGATCATTCCGGTGAAGTTCATGCATTATGTGCGATGGGTGATCATTATTATGACCTGGGAAATTATAGTACAGCATTCCCTTATTATATGCAGGCATTAAATGCCTCCAGGAAATACAAACTGCCTTATGATATACTAATGTGCCTTGATAAAGCGGCGGCCACAAAAGAAGCAGACCAAAAATATACGGAGGCTTTAAGTTTATATAATGAAGCGGTGTCGGAAAGCAGAAAGCTTAATGACAAAACAGAAACAATGGTAGCGCTTGAACGTGTTGGTGTGTTTTTACGCAACCAGCGTGAAGACAGTATTGCCCTCGAACGGTTTCATGAGCAGCTGCAAATAGCAAAAGAATTGAAAGATTCTGCTACTATGTATATAAGCCTCAACAACATCGGAACCGTATATCACCTTCGCGGAGATTTCGAAAACTGCCTTCAATATTATGACGAGTCGTTGCGAATTATAAAAAAAATGGGGAAGGATTCTATTGCCGCGATATCACTTTTGAATACCGGTTTAATTTATAAGGACCAGGCAAATTATCCGGAAGCATTAAAAAGACTTTTAGAAGCATTACGTTACCTCGAAACAAAAGTTCCATCACAATCACTTGGTTCATGTTATGCAGCTGTTGGAAGCACCTATCAAAAGCTCGAAGAAACCAACCTGGCTTTATTTTATCACTACAAATCGCTTGAAGTGCGTAAAATAATACAGAACAAAAAAAGCATTTCAATGTCATACGCCAATATCGGTGAAACATATATTTCACAGGGAAAATATGATTCTGCTTTAAGCAACATTAACCGGTCTATTGAATTAAAGGAAGAAGTCGGTGACAAGGGTTTGCTTGCAAGCAGCATTGATTTGTTAGGTGAGCTTTATTTTCAGATGAAAAATTATGAGCTGGCAGAAAAATATTTCCTTCAATCGATGCAGCTGAGAAGCGAAATTACAGATCCGAACGGGAAAGCAACTACGCTGAATAAGCTCGGCAATTTATATTTTGAATGGAAAAAATATGACCTCGCTTTGATAAAGCTTGAAGAAGGACGAAGAATCGCAATGGCAACCGGAACAAGAAAAATCTTATTGACGAATTATGAAATTACAATACAGGTATTGAAAGCAACAGGCAAAAGCGATGAAGCTATCCGGTTCTATGATGAATACATTGCTTTGAATGATGAAATATTAAGCGTCGAAAAAAATAAAGCGATAAGAGAGCTCCAAATTAAGTATGACATCGATAAAAAAGATCAGCAGATCGAGCTCATGAATGAAAAAGACAGATCGCAGGCTGCAATTGTATCTCAGCAATACACACAAATCAATTCGTTAATAGCCGTTGCATTTTTACTTATCGTGATTTTCGCCTTGGCATTCAAGGCTTACCGCTCCGGTGCCAAATCAAATAAGCAAAACAAAGTGATCATTGCGCAAAAACAAATGATGATTGAGCAGAAGCAAATTATGATGAAAGAGCTGCATCACCGTGTAAAAAATAACTTGCAGGTTTTATCATCACTTCTGAATCTTCAGCAACAGCGCCTGGGAGATTACCAAACAAAAGAGGCCATTAAAGCCGTCGGGCACCGGATGAATGCGATGCTGCTTATTCACCAGGATTTATACGGTGAAAGTGCCGATTCGCTTGTGGATATGAAAGTTTACCTGGAAAAGCTTGTCGACAATCTTCTTTTTTCATTTGACTATTCGAAAGATAAAATGAAAGTAAAGTTTGATGCTGATCCTGTTTCACTTGATGCCGACAAGGCGCTCAGTCTTGGATTTATCTGCAATGAGCTTATCACCAATTCCTTTAAGCATGCATTTTCTGAAACGAATAAACCGGAGCTGATGATTACATTGAAAAAGAATAGCCCGGAAAATTTGTTGTTTACAATTGCTGATAACGGCAAAGGAATGCAGGTGGAAAAAGACATTGAAAAAAATAATTCGTTCGGACTACGCCTGATCAATATGTTTACGAAAGATTTGAAGGGAAATGTTACTATTGTGTCTGATCAACATGGCTCACGTTTTGAATTTCTCATTCCAATAAATAATTAAGCGCATGAAACCAGCAAGAATTCTTATTGTCGAAGATAAATCAGCCATTGCAGAAAGTCTTGCTGCTACATTGGAAAAAGCGGGCTACAGCATTGCAGGAAAAGCAACGTCGGGTGAAGAAGCGCTTATAAGTATTGAAAATGAAATTCCCGATCTTGTC
>JBKJMR010000555.1:0-3228 GCA_046596275.1 Bacteroidia bacterium
CTTACAAACTTTCACTTTTGTGGGACGAAGCAAATACATTTTTCGAATACGTTCGCAATCCGCGCTGGCTACCTGAAAGCCACAATTACATGTCGGCCAACAATCACCTGCTGAATACGTGGCTGATGAAGTGCTCTGTTTTTTTATTTGGCGAAAGTGAAATTGCCTTGCGTTTACCGAATGTGCTGGCCGGTGGAATTTATTTTTTTGCTGCTGCATCACTCGCGGAAAAGTTAGTGAGCAAACGCTGGCAAATCCTGGGCGTGTTCCTGCTCTTAACTTTAAATCCGTTTGTACTCGATTTTTTCAGCGTCGCGCGCGGTTACGGAATTTCTATGGCGTTATTAATGCTGGGCATACTGCAGCTTACAAAATACATTCTTGGGAAACAGGAAATCCGCCATGGAATTTATGCGCAGCTATTTTTGACTGTTTCGGTGTTGGCAAATCTCACGCTCATTCATGCCTTGCTCGCGGTTTCATTTTTACTTATCCTGAACCGTTTCTTTTTTCACCGCAACGAACAGCCTGCGCGCACTTCAATTCTTTTTTCTATTCTTCCGTTAACCTGCCTGCTGTTTTTTATTCCGTATGTCAGAAAGCTTAATGCAGCCGGCGCATTATTTTTTGGGGAAGAAGCCAAATCTTTAGGCAGCACTTTTCTTTCCTTGTCAAAAGCAACAGCTTACGAAACAGGTTACAGTTCATGGATGGCACCGGTACTTACTGTTTTTGTTTCCGCAATTCCGCTGATCGCTGTTATTTATGTGATGCGGAATGTATTGACAGTAATGAAAACTACGCAGGGAAGATGGCTGGTATTTATTACGCTGACAGTATTTTTCAGCATTGCCGGACCTATGCTGCAGCATTTGATCTTCGGGGCTAATTATCTTTTAGGCAGGACAGCTTTGTTTTACATTCCATTGATCAGTCTCAATTTTATTGGAGTGCTTATTTTATTTCCACCGAAGCTGAAAAATGTTTTGCTTGTGACTTTCGGAATTGTTGTAACAGCCCATTTTTATTTTTCAATGAATACCTATTGGACATTCGATTGGAAGGAGCAGGCTGATGTGAAAGCCGCAATGCTACGGTTGAAAAAGGAAAATATTCCTGTTGCTGAAAAATGTTTTGCAACTATCCTTTCAACTGACCTTCCTTATGAAAAGCAGATCAATTATTACAGGATGCGATTGAACATGACCGATTATTCACATGCAGGAAGAAAAGAAAGTGTTCCCGGCTGCAGCGTTTATTATCACGGAACAGAAGGCTACGATAAGTTTTCACGCGAATTAAAAGATCACGGCAAAGAAGTTATCAGTGCTTTCTGGCTTAGCAAAACATGGCTGTTTCATTTCCCTAAAGAAAGCAGGAACACAAAAAATATTCAATTCATAAAAGAAGTGTGGCAGGATTTTGAAAATGAAGATCCTTACCTGGAATTAAAAACCGATACTGTTTACATTGGAGAAAAAGGCACATTCGCCAATGCAGAACATCCATACAGTATAAGTGTGCCGCTTGAAATTCCGGATTCGCTGAATGGAGATCTCGTAGCATCCATCAGCTGCAGACTTTATTATTATACAAGAAATACTTCTGCGCTTTTAGTTTTTGGTTTCGATAATGGAAGCGATGAAACATGGGAAGCGATGCACATTACAGAATTACCTGAGAAACCACTTACATGGTCCATCACCTCATGGACACGGCCCGTGCCCGCAGGAACAAAAAAGATCAGGGTTTACCTTTGGAATTATGATGAGACTCCTGTGCTGATGGATAATGTAGCAGTGCGATTATTATCAACAGGAAAATAAGGATCAATAAAGGCCTTCAAAGTACTATATTTACGCCTTATATACTATGAAGAAGCTATCAATTGTTATCCCGGCTTACAACGAGGCAAAAACAATTCACCTGATCCTGAATAAAGTTATCGCTGTGGACCTGCCCGGCGGCATGCAAAAGGAAATCCTGATCGTGAATGATTTCTCTTCCGATGAAACCAAAGAGGTAGTAGAAAAATATATTACAGATCACATTTCTGCAGGAATTCGCCTTTTTAACCAGCCTAAAAATATGGGTAAGGGCGCAGCGCTGCATAAAGGAATTGAAATTGCAACCGGCGATTACATCATCATTCAGGATGCAGATCTTGAATACGATCCGGCTGAATACAATATTTTGTTGCGCCCCGTTCTCGATGGATTTGCGGATGTTGTTTTCGGTTCACGTTTTATGGGAGGAAAGCCGCATCGCATTTTGTTCTTCTGGCATACGATCGGGAATAAATTTCTTACCAAACTTTCGAATATGTTTACCAATCTGAACTTAACAGATATGGAAACATGCTACAAACTATTCGATGCAAAAATGGTACAATCGCTTTTGCTGAAGGAACGTCGTTTTGGTTTTGAGCCGGAAGTAACTGCGAAAATTTCAAGAATTAAAAACGTTCGCATTTACGAAGTTGGTATTTCTTATTACGGCCGCACGTATGAAGAAGGAAAAAAGATCGGCTGGAAAGATGGCTTCCGCGCTATCTGGTGCATCATGCGGTACAATCTTTTTGACAGACGCCACCTGAAATAAGGCGATGAATTTCAAACACACATTTGTAAGGATATTCAGCGACAAAGGTTTGTTGCTCACCCTCTTTTTGAGCATTTTCCTCATGTGTTTTTTCTATGGTGAATTATTGCTTCATCCCTGCAGCACCTATTTCGGATCAACAGGCGATGGAATGCAGATCTATTATGAAACACTTTTCCATATAAAATACGATACGGAATGGTGGACGCAAAACAGCGTTAATTATCCGTACGGCGAAAGTATTTTTTTCACCGGCGCGATGCCTTTCTTAAATAATCTCGTTAAGATATTCGGACCATCAGCTGCACCGCTTGGCGTTGGTCTGGTCAACCTGATGATGATTTTTTCCCCGGTCATTGGTGCGGTTTTTATTTATGCCACATTTCGGCATTTGAGAATGCCATGGCTGTATGGTGGATGCTGCGCTACGCTGATTGCCTATTTGTCGCCGCAGATTTTACGCATGTCCGGACATTATTCTTTGCAATGGGTTTTTCTTATTCCCGCATTATTTTATTTATTGCTTCGTTTTTATGATCATCCAAGCGTGCTGAAAAGTTTTGCAATTGCCTTCCTTGTTTTTTTAGGCGCCTCTACTCACTTATATTTCCTTGCATTCTTCCTGGC
>JBKJMR010000167.1:0-5440 GCA_046596275.1 Bacteroidia bacterium
AACGCACGGACCGATCTTTGCCATTTTTTCAAATCCTTCTACAAATTCAGACATGATCTTAAAGATCTGCCAGGAATCTCCCGCCTTGATTTCATTCCAGTCTCTCTCTGCAAACGCACGGCGGATTTTATCTTCGTTGGTCATAGTAAACATAAAATTAATAATTAGGGGAATGGGAAAACACGAAAATCGAATAGATCATTGCATTAGTGCTGCAAACGGCGTACCGTTTTCTAAAGGAAGGGTTTTACATTGCCGTAAGTATTCGATTTTGTTACGAGGAATGAATGGTGATTGTTTCAAATCGTGTAGATCGAGCTTCTCGTATCACAAATATTAACGATAATGAGTTGATGATTTTCATATAGATAATAAAGCGCATTGTGTTTTGTAACAAGAATTCTGCGCACCAATTTATTCTCAAAAGAAACAATTCCAATTTCCGGATGCGCTTGAAGGATAGACAACTGTAATTCTAATTCTATAACAAACCCCTGGGCAACTCTTAATGACCATTCCGATTCCAAATAGATTAAAACATCCGCAAGGCTGCTTGATGCTAATGGAGTCCAGATTACTTCTGTTTCCATTCTTTCAACATTTGCATCACTTCCTCGTGCGATTTGGTTTCACCACGGCGATATTGTGCAATTGATTCATTTACCTGAGATCTTTGTTCAGAAGACAAATCATCAAGAATATCGCGTTTGGTTAAACCTGCCTGGTGCTGTAAGGCACGATAAATATTCTCTAGGAAGATGTTGTCGTTTGAGCTATCAATCAGTTCATGTAATTTATTTTTAAGCTCATTCATATTATAAAGTTTAGACTTAAAATTAGTGATTTATGCACAATACCACATCATAAAGAACTCTATGAATCGGTGTTCATTCTGTTTTCCCGGGCAAATTAAATTCCAATCTAAGTTCGCTTGCAGAGCCCAACTTATTTTCTTCCCCATCTATTTTTATATTTCTCCAGTATTTCCTCATAAGGTATTGTCTCTCCTCTTTCATACTGCTCATTGGCCTTATGGAGTTCAGCAACCTGAGCAGGAGAAAGGTCATCAAGAAAATCTTTATGTTGATTGCCGCCGCGCTGGTAGGGCGTTTTTGCTTCATTCACCTTTGACGCCTCTTCTGAAAATTGATCAGGTGCATCACGCTGTTCTTAATCTGAATGATGCTGTAAAACATTATAAATATTTTCAAGGAAGACATTGTCATTGGTGCTATCGATCAATGCATGTAATTTTTTCTTAAGCTCGTTCATATGATTAAGTTTAGACTAAATTAATCATTTATCAACGGCTGTAATGATTATTGAATAAAAATAAAGTTATTTTTATTCACAACCTGATAAGATCATAAAGCGAGCTTCATAAATGAATATTGAAAGTCAACAGGAATAACGAAATACAAAACTAGGCTGTGCGGATAACAAAATCAAACCAGCCTTTCACCGGAAAGTAAGCGTCTTTGAATTGCGGAAATCCATCTTCAAAATTTAAGAGCAATTCCAGGTCAAGGAAGATCTTATTCTCTTTTACTTCCCCGATATCACAACGATGAAGCAATACAGGATAAGTATAACCTGTAGTAATAAACGGAACTGTATCAACCAGCTCCGGCGTACGGCCAAGCAATTTCCAGTTATTTTCAATAAGCGAAACAGGATTTGCTACATGCTCCTCAGCCTTAAAACCGGGATCAAATTCATAACAAAGATTGAACTCAGCAAAATCTTCTACACCCGATAAATTTTCAAAAGGAACATCATCAAAAAGAATGTCAATCTGGTAACGGTTCTCTTCAAAACCAACTTCGCATAAATTTAATTTGATGTTTTGTACGGGAAAATCTTTTAGCTCTGCATTCATTTTGTTAACTGTTGTTCCAGCTCTTCCTTCAAAAATTTAGAAGTAAAGCTCCGGGTGTTTTTAGCAACTTGCTCGGGCGTTCCGATTGCAAGAATTTCGCCACCTCCAACACCACCTTCCGGACCTAAATCTATAATATGGTCCGCAACTTTAATAATATCCATGTTGTGCTCAATTACAAGCACTGTATTTCCCAAATCAGCTAATTTATCCAGCACTTCCAAAAGTATCCTGATATCTTCGAAATGCAAACCTGTTGTTGGCTCATCTAAAATATACAGCGTGTTCCCGGTTTGTTTTTTCGCAAGTTCAGTAGCAAGCTTCACCCGCTGTGCTTCTCCGCCCGATAATGTTGTGCTTTGTTGTCCGAGCGTAATATATCCCAACCCAACATCCTGCATCGCTTTTACACGGGAAAGAATCGTTGGATGATATTCGAAAAATCCTACAGCCGAATCGATCGTCATCTGCAAAACATCCGAAATGCTTTTTCCTTTGTAGCGCACTTCCAGTGTTTCACGATTGTAACGTTTCCCATTGCAGGTTTCACAAAGCACATAAACATCCGGAAGGAAATTCATTTCGATCGTGCGTAATCCTGCACCCTGGCAAGTTTCGCAACGGCCGCCTTTTACATTGAAAGAAAAACGTCCGGGTTTATATCCGCGGATCTTTGCTTCCTGCAATTCGGAAAACAGCGTGCGGATGTCCGAAAAAACATTGGTGTACGTCGCAGGATTTGAACGTGGTGTGCGACCAATTGGCGACTGATCAATTTCAATCACTTTATCAATATGCTCCAGCCCGTGAATTTTGCGATAAGGAAGCGGCTTTTGCTGACTGCGATAAAAATATTTTGAAAGGATCGGGTAAAGCGTTTCGTTGATCAGTGAAGATTTTCCACTGCCGCTTACTCCTGTTATACAAATGAATTTTCCGAGCGGCAATTCAACTGTTACATTTTTCAGGTTGTGTCCCGTGCAGCCATCAAGCACAAGTGATTTTCCGTTTCCTTTTCTTCTTTCGGCCGGAATATGAATTTGTTTTTTCCCTGTAATATAATCGGTTGTCAGTGTGCCGAATTTTAAAAGCTGATCAGGCGTTCCTTCTGCAACAACATAACCGCCATGAACACCTGCCTTCGGACCAATGTCAATCACGTGATCGGCAGCAAGGATCATATCTTTATCGTGTTCAACAACGATCACAGAATTACCAATGTCGCGCAGATCTTTTAACGCTTGTATCAGACGCACATTATCGCGCTGGTGTAAACCAATGCTTGGCTCATCAAGAATATAAAGCACACCAACCAGCTGCGAGCCGATCTGTGTAGCAAGACGAATACGTTGCGCTTCTCCGCCCGACAACGAACGTGAGCTGCGATCAATTGATAAATAATCCAATCCGACATCAAGCAAAAATTGCAAACGATTACGGATCTCTTTCAACACTTCAATTCCGATTGTACGCTGGCGTTCGCTGATACGCTCTTCAATTCCGGTCAGCCAGATTTTCAAATCGCTCAATGACATTCCTGCAAGCTCAGCGATATTTTTTTCGCCAACGCGGAAGTAGAGTGATTCTTTTTTCAAACGTGAGCCTTTGCATTTCGGGCATAAAGCTTCATTCATAAATTCCTGAGCCCAACGCTGCACCCCGCTGGAACCTTCCTGTTCCTGTCGCGCAAGAAAGTTGACAACACCTTCAAATGACAACGCATAGCTTGTGCCGGTGCTGTTAGTGTCATTTTTCACTTTCAGCATTTCATCTGTTCCATACAAAATCGCGTTCAACGCATCTTCGGTGAGATCGCGAACCGGATCAGAAAGCTTGAATTTATATTTATCTGCAAGCGCATCGAGCTGCTTAAAGATCCACGAGCTGCGGTATTCGCCGATAGGAACAATCGCACCTGCCTTGATGCTTTTTGTTTTTACCGGGATAATTTTGTCAATGTCAATTTCTAAAATATGACCAAGCCCGTTGCATTTCGGACAAGCGCCATAGGGAGAATTAAAAGAAAAAATATTCGGCGCCGGATCATCATAAGAAATTCCGGAGCTCGGGCACATGAGATGACGGCTGAAATGACGCGCTTCGCCGGTTGGACCTTTTGCATTGGAAGCTTCAGAGATCATCATTGTTCCTTTGCCGTGCTTCAATGCAAGCTTTACAGAATCAAAAATACGCTGGCGATCGGAAGCATTTACCTGGATGCGGTCGATGACAATTTCAATGTCATGCACTTTGTACCGGTCAAGCTGGATGCGCGTGGTCAATTCAATTAATTCACCATCAACACGTGCGCGCAAAAATCCCTGCTTACGAATTTGCTCGAATAATTCGCGGTAATGTCCTTTTCTTCCTTTCACAACAGGCGAAAGCAGCAATACTTTTTTGCCTTCGTAGGTGGTAAGGATGAGATCAAGAATTTGCTCGTCGGTGTAACGGACCATTTTTTCGCCGCTCACATACGAGTACGCATCAGATGCACGCGCATAAAGCAAACGCAGAAAATCGTAGATCTCCGTGATCGTTCCGACTGTAGAACGGGGATTTTTATTTACAGTTTTCTGTTCGATTGAGATCACGGGAGAAAGCCCGGTGATTTTATCTACATCGGGACGTTCGAGATCGCCGAGAAACTGGCGGGCGTAGGCAGAAAAAGTTTCAATATAGCGACGCTGACCTTCGGCGTAGATGGTATCAAATGCAAGTGAAGATTTTCCACTGCCACTCAAACCGGTAATTACAACCAGTTTGTTGCGGGGAATAGAAACGGTAATATCTTTCAGGTTATGGACGCGTGCGCCAAGAACTTCCAGCGTTTCATTTTCACTTTCTGCAATAGGAGGAAGGGTGTGAATATCTGACATGTAATTATCTCCGGAAAAGGAAGTGCAAAGGTAAGGTGTTTTGGTCCTTTCGGGTCAGGATTTTACTAATATTTCATAATTGGATTCCACAAGTTGAGGAAATTCTGATGGCTCAATTTTTGTTGAAAATTCTGCTATGGCACAAGATCTTCTTTTACAGATTTTAGAGTTGCTGGTTTTTGCCGTTCCCATTGCGTGCATTGCCTGGACGGTTACACACGAAGAAGTCTTTCGTGAGCCACGTGAATATTGTGTCGATAAAAGCAAGAATGGAAGCAAATTATTCATCCGCAAGTTTTTTTACCTGTTTACATGTGAATATTGCTTCAGCCATTACGTCACCATTTTAATGCTCGTCATCACAGATTTTACTTTGATTTATGATGATTGGCGGGGTTATTTCATCAGTGGCTTTTCGCTTGTCTGGGTTGCAAATGTGTACATGACTTTATATTCGCGAATCCGAATTGACATTAAAAAAGATAAGACGGAAATTGAGCTTGAAAAAAAAGTAATTGAGAAAACAATTGCGCGCAGTAATGGCGAAACAGCGGTTACGGATAAAAAACAAGTCATCATTTCCAAATGAAACCTGTGATTTATACGGTAGGTCACTCGATTCATAAAGCTGAATATTTTCTTGAGCTGTTAAAATCTGCAGACGTAAGCAGTGTAATTGATG
>JBKJMR010000629.1:0-2618 GCA_046596275.1 Bacteroidia bacterium
TGCTTGAGATATCCTGCATATTGATAAGACCAGCCATCATAACCTTTGTTTATTTGAAATGCCTGGCCCGCGTTAAAGATTCCGAAACCGCTGAACACACAAAAAATTTCTGTTACCAGCTCGTGATCGCGATCGTATTTTGCGTGTAGCTTTTTGCCTCCTAATAATCGCGCATGTGCAAGCTCGTGTGCCAGCGTGGCCACTATTCCTTCAGGATTTTTTAGCAGGTTATTATTAATCCAGATATGAAATTTCCCGTCTTCAGCTTTGCCCCAATAAAGTCCGCCAGCAAATTTTTCTTTCTCTTCTCCCTGCAAATAAAAAGATTGAACTCCGGCATTAATTTCCCTGGCGCCTTCCGAATAAAAATCAAGATGAATGTGGGCCGGATCAAGTTCAAGCTGCTTACAAACAATTTCCAGCGCTTTCCAAACAGGTTTTTCAGAACCATCAAACACAACAGGAAAATCAGCTTTATCGGGAATCAGCGTTTTTTTATTCAGCAGCTCCTTCCCGAAATTCTCAAGCAGCCAATGAAATTGATTTTCAAAATAAGCACGCTGCTCATCTGTAATTTCCGGTTTCGTGGGTTTGCTGAAAATGTCAAACATAGAATTGGTGGTTCTGAAATATTGATCTGGGTTAAGCGGATTAAAAGCTTTCCGGCGCTAGCCTTATATTGATGCCGACAGATGTGGTTGTTTTCATTGTACAAATTCTTACTATCAATTGTACGATAATTTCCAATACCAATGAATGCAGGATACACAATTTTTAATTTTTCCAATCACCAGAAAAAATGTAGGAATTACGATTTTAAGCAACAAACAACAAACATTAAACATCTCCCTCAAACATTAAACATCAAACATTAAACATTAAACATCAAACATTTTTCTCTTCCCACTAAATCTTCACTCCCAGCAACGTCACGTCATCCGTCTGCTCATTACGTCCGCGCCATTCGAAAAATTCATACCGCAACTTCGCACTTTGCATACGCATCGGCTCCTTATGAAGGGTGAGCAACAAGTTTTTCAATCGCTTCTTGGAATATTTTTTATCCGAAACCTGGCCGAACTGATCGGCGTACCCGTCTGTAAATAAATAAATGCAATCGCCTTCATGCACATCAATTTCGTGACTTGTGAAAGGTGATGGAAGCGCATTGTAACCAATATGCTGTTTGTCGCCGCGATATTCTAATATTTCCTCATTACGGATGATCACTACCGAACCATTTGCTCCTGAATAATAAAGCTTGGTTTTTTCGTGATTCAATACGCACAGGGTAATATCCATTCCATCCTGCATGCGTTTTGTCATGCTTGAACGGAAAAATTTGATGATCTTTTCACGCACAAAATCCAACGCCTGTGAGGGCTGGGAAAGATCTGTTTGTGTGAATGATTCTCGTATCAAACTATTGCATAACAAGCTTAAAATTCCGCCCGGTACGCCATGTCCTGTGCAATCTGCGACAAGGAAAACGGACATTTCTTCATCCGTTTTACTTTTTACTGAATCAAGAATGTAAAAGTCGCCGCTGAGAATATCTTTCGGTGAATAAAAAATAAATGACTCAGGGAAAAGTGTGGCCATCTCGTTTTGCGTTGGTAAGCTCGAATCCTGGATCGACTTGGCATACGTAATGCTTTTCCCGATTTCAATATTTTGCTTTTCAATCGTTTCCTGCGCTTCTTTAATATTTGTGATATCCCTGATGATACCCGAATTGCTTGTTACAATGCCGTTATTATCCCTGATCGGGAACGATTTTTCATTCAGCCATGAAATCTTATTATTAATGATCACCCTGAAATCAATATCATACGCTTTGCCCGAATCCACCAGCTTATTCGCTTCTTTCAGCATGGGCTTATCATCCGGATGTACATACATGGCCGTGTGGCTTTGCCCGTTGTAAAAGAAATTCTGATCCGCTCCGAGAATGTCTTTACAGTTCGGACTTATGTATTCATATTTTTCATCCACGATATTGTAGAGATAAAAAACATCTTTAATTGTTTCCGCTATTTGCCTGAAGTTGACTTCACTTTTCTTTAATAATCGTTGCGTTTCTTCCTGCGTTGTAATATCGCGCAGAAAAGATTGAACAGAAACAACCTTGCTATTTTCAATTTTTGCATTGATAGAGCTGCCGACAATTCTTTTTTCACCTCGTTTTGTCAGGATGGAATAACGGGTACGCTTTTCATTTGCATCACACGTTGCTACCAGGTTATTAATTACTTCCTCGTAATGCTCTTTACTTTCCGGATGAATAATATCCTGCAACCTGATCTGCTTTAATTCTTCATCGTTGTAACCAATCGTTTCTTTCCATGCACGGTTTACATACAGGAAGTTTCCGTTGGTATCAATGCTTTGAATAAGCTCCGATGAATTGTCAAACAGCTCACGGTATTTTTTCTCGCTGTCGACCAACTGCAATTCAACAACCTTCCGCTCATTCCTGTTACGCACAATACCATGAAAGCCGGTAATGGTTTTGTTATCGATCGGGCTGAATACCGTCCTGATATTTTGCCCGACCCAGATCACACTTCCGTCAGCTTTTATTACGCGGAATTCATAAAAAGAATCTTCTTTCCGGT
>JBKJMR010000049.1:0-3607 GCA_046596275.1 Bacteroidia bacterium
TGGATGTCTTAAAGAAAATAGGAAAGATCAGCTACGGCGTTTACCTCTATCATAAGCTGGTACCTTTCTTTTTTAATTTTGCTTATGAAAAAGCAGGATTAACGCCGATAAAAAGTAGTGTAGTGCTGTTTATCATCTATTTTACCATTACCATGGTTGTTGCCACTTTATCCTGGAAATTCATTGAATCACCAATTCTCAGGGTCAAGGAAAAATTCGACCTCTGATAATCAGCTCTACTCAACGCATATTTAGTAATTTAACAGCAGCATGACTCCAGCAATTTCTTCAATGGAAAATTATTTCGACCGACTCTGGCCGATCTGCAGGAGCATTACAGGTAACGGACTTCGCGAATCATTAAAAATTCTTTCCGAAATAATTCCGCTCGAGCTGCATGAGGTTCCCACGGGCACAAAAGTTTTCGATTGGGAAGTGCCGAAAGAATGGAATATCTCTGATGCTTACATTATCACGCCAGACGGAAGAAAGATTTGTGATTTTAAACAGAACAATCTTCATCTCGTTAATTACAGCATTCCCATTGAGGGTGAATTTACATTTGAAGAACTGGAAGAGCATTTATTTTCTATTCCGGAAATGCCGGATGCAATTCCATACCTGACGACTTACTACAAAGAAACCTGGGGATTTTGTCTTTCACATAAAGAACGAGAGCAGCTTCCGAAAGCAGGAACGTATAAAGTAAGGATCGACAGCAATCTTGCTGAAGGTTCATTGACGTATGGCGAATGTGTTTTGAAGGGCGAAACGGAAGAAGAAATTTTATTTTCGACTTACGTCTGTCATCCATCAATGGCGAATAACGAATTGTCTGGTCCGCTGGTTGCTGCATTTTTGTATCAAAAGCTGGCAGCGCTTCATTCAAGGCGTTTTACCTATCGCTTTGTTTTTGCTCCTGAAACGATTGGCGTAATTGCCTTTCTCGGCAAGCGCGGAATGCAATTGAAAAAGAATCTGCATGCCGGTTACGTGCTTACCTGCGTTGGCGATGCAGGAAATTTCACTTTCAAAAGATCAAAAAACAACGATCACGCCGTAAATAAAGTTGCTGAACATTATTTAAAAGCAACAGGTAAATCGTTTACAACATTGGATTTCGCAATAGGTGGAAGTGATGAACGGCAGTATTGCTCACCCGGATTTAATCTTCCTGTGGGTTCACTCATGCGAACGATGTACCAGCGATTTAAAGAATACCATACATCGCTCGATAATAAGTCATTCATTTCTTTTGCCGCGATGGAAGAAACGGTGAATGCATATTTCGATATCGCGAGATTGCATGAACTGAATAAAAAATATGTGAATGCTGTTCCTTATTGTGAGCCGCAGCTCGGCAAACGCGGATTATATCCGGCAGTCGGCGGACAAAAGAGCAGGAGTGAAGAATTGTCAATGCGACTTCACCTTCTTTCATGGGCCGATGGAGAGCATGATCTTATTTCTATTGCAGAACGTTTTGGAAAGCCGGCGCTTGATTTTGAAGAAACAATTCGTGTGCTGGTAGAAAATAAATTACTGAGCTGATCGAAATGGATAAAACCTTTGCGGAATTTAAGCAAGACTTCTACAGCAGGGTAAAAGATTTTTCACTGTTTGACGCAGGGGAATTTAACCTGCTGAAGGTGGTGCTCGATGGCTTAAAAGTGGATTACGCTTCCAAAGGAAAGATCAGGCTCTTTGTTTTTTCTTCTCCGGTAATGATCAATCTTTATTTTTTCATTAACCGGTTGCGTGGCAAATCTCCTTTGAGAAAAGATTGGAAGGAGGTGCTTAAAAATGTTTCAAAAAGAAAATATATTACCATCGATCCCGGTGGTAGGGTGGTAAAAACAGGAGAAGGAAACACCTCTTTTTATTTCGGAAACATTTTAAAAACGCTTGGAAAAGAAAATGTGATTTCCATCGTTGAAGGAAGGAAACCGAATCTTCCTGCAAATGAGCTGCATATTGCCGAATACAATGCCTTGCTTGCTTCGGCTTGTGGCAATTTAAAGAAGGAAGATAAAAAACAACTTCGCCTTCTCCGCAATACGTATCAGCGAATAGAAGCTTCCGGCATTTTTTCCGAATCTGAAAAATTAAATATCCGCATAGCGATCCAGCAATTTTTTATTCAGAATCTTTTTTGGAGAAATGCACTGCGCTACATTAATCCTGATCGCGTATTGTTATGGCCGCATTATCATCGTGAAGGTTGCATTGCTGCATTCCGTGAGAAAAATATTCCTGTTACTGAACTGCAGCATGGATTAATTGCAGCAGAAGATATTTTTTATGTGTTGCCCGAACAAGTACGAAGTGTTGAACGAAAAGCGCTTTTTGCAGATGAAATTGGTGTGTACGGACAATTCTGGAAGGATCAGCTGTTGAAAGGCGCCGGATATGATGAGAATCAAATTAAGATCGTCGGCTATTATCCTGTTTCTGTTGTGCCTTCGGAAAAAACTGTTGCTGATTATAAAGCGACTTTTCCCGGTAAGAAAAATATTCTTGTCACCACACAAACGTTCATGCATGAATATTTTTGTGAGTATATTCTTTTTCTTTCTACAGATCTTTTAACGCGGCAATTGCCTTATGGTATTCTTGTCAAATTGCATCCTGCGGAATCCGTAGAAAAATATGCAGCAATAAGTAAACTGGAAAACGTAAAGATTGTCAATGAAAATCTTGATGTGCTGTTCAGGGCAGTTGATTTACATATTAGTTCCTATTCCACAACGCTCTTTGATGCGTTGCGCTATAATGTTCCGAATTTTTCGATTTGGGTGGAACTTTACAACGATTATATAGCCTTGTTTCGCAACGAAGGAATTTCGCATATTATTAAACAAGGTGAAAATCCAATCGACATTTCACTTTCTGCCAAACAGCATAAGGAAGGAAATTATTACTATGAGAAATTTGATTCCAACTCTTTAAATAAGCTTTTGAATTGATGCAGCTCTCTGTGATCATACCGTTATACAATGCAGGACGCTTCATCGCTTCCTGTTTGGATTCGTTATTGATCCAGGAGCCGTTGCCGCTGGAAATTATTTGCGTAGATGATGCTTCTTCTGATGATGGTGCATCAATCGTGGAAACGTATGAAAAAAAATATCCTTCGCTCATTAAATTAATCCGGCTTGAGAAAAACGCAGGTGCTCCTTTCGCACGGAATGCAGGATTGAAATTTGCAAAAGGAGATTACATACAATTTCTTGACGCAGACGATTATTTATTGCCGGGAAAATTTGCACATCAGATTAACATCATCAAATCAACAGGAAAGAAAACAGGCTTCATCGCTGCAGCGTATACACGTATTTCTGTTTCAGATGTGAAAAGAGATGTGAAAGTAACAGAAGGAAATCCGTGGCTCGCTTTGTTGAATGGTCGCTTAGGCTGCACCTGTTCGAATCTTTGGGAACGAAATGCCGTGCTTCGTGTCAATGGATTTAATGAAAATCTGAAAAGCAGCCAGGAATACGGATTGATGTTTGATCTGCTGAAGAATAATGAAGAAGTTATTTTTGATACAACTTCGTTTACAATGGTAAGAGATCAACCTCCGGGACAATCCATTTCAAGAAAAGAT
>JBKJMR010000231.1:0-12409 GCA_046596275.1 Bacteroidia bacterium
TTTAAGTGCCATTTCTCTCTATAGGTTTATTAATTATCAGAGATTGCTGTAAAAATCAAACAGGTCTCCCTGTTTGAGGGTCACGACAGCTTTTTTGTGACGGTTAGCGATGCCCACCTGCATGCCGGCGCGTGTGAAACGCGAGCGAACTTTGCCAATGTAATTCATCGTGTTAACAGAAGAAACAGTAACACCATACATTTTTTCAACTGCAGATTTGATTTGCAATTTGTTGGCATTAGGATCGACTACGAAACCATAACGCGGATTTTTATCTGCGCCTGATGTCATTTTTTCGGTGATGATCGGCTTTATTAAAACGTTCATGGCCTTAGTTCTTAAGCAGGTTTTGGATAGTCTCTACCGAACTTGCTGAGAGCAGGATGTTACCGGCGTGAAGAATGTCGTAGGTGGTCAGTTCAGAAACTGTTACAACTTTTGCACGGGATAAATTGCGGGAGGACAAATAAATGTTTTTGTTGAGTTCACCGAGGATCAGCAGTGTTTTTTTGTCAGCAACTTTCAAATTAGAAAGCATAGCTGTGTACTGGCTGGTTTTTGGTGTATCGAAGTTGAAATCTTCGAGGATGATGATATTATTTTCTTTGGCTTTGTAAGAAAGTGCAGACTTGCGGGCAAGCGCTTTCACTTTTTTATTCAGCTTCATATCGTAATCACGTGGCTTTGGTCCGAAAACTGTTCCACCACCGCGGAATAAAGGGGATTTCATGCTACCTGCACGGGCTCCGCCTGTTCCTTTTTGGCGCTTCAACTTTTTGGTGGTACGGTGAATTTCCGCACGCTCTTTGGATTTGCTTGTACCCTGGCGCTGAGCGGCAAGATATTGCTTCACATCAAGATAGATAGCGTGATCGTTCGGCTCAATTCCGAAAACTGATTCATCAAGCTTCACTTTCTTCGACGTAGCTTTTCCGTCTGTGTTATGTATTGCGAGTTCCATCTTTATTTTTGGATCAGGACGTAAGAACCTTTAGCTCCGGCGATCGAACCTTTGATGATCAAAAGGTTTTTTTCCGGCATTACTTTCAGGATCGTTAAATTTTGAACTTTAACTGTGTTTCCACCTGTACGACCAGCCATTCGCATACCCGGTACAACACGTGAAGAGTAAGAAGAGTTACCCAGGGAACCAGGTGCACGCTGACGATCATGCTGACCGTGAGTTTGTCCACCTACTCCGGAGAATCCATGACGTTTTACAACACCCTGAAAACCTTTTCCTTTTGAAATCCCGGTTACATCCACTACTTCGCCTTCGTTAAAAAGCTCAACAGTGATAACATCACCTTTAGATTTTTCTTCTTTGAAACTGTCAAATTCAGCGAGCTTTCTTTTTGGCGTAGTATTCGCCTTAGCAAAGTGGCCCATCATTGATTTTGAAGTATTCTTTTCCTTTTTCTCGTCAAAGGCGAGCTGAAGCGACGAATAACCGTCGGTCTCCTTGGTTTTTACTTGCGTTACAACGCAAGGACCTGCCTCCACTACTGTGCATGGTACATACTTACCATTGGCACCAAAGATGCTGGTCATTCCGATTTTTTTACCAATTAAGCCTGACATTGTATGTGTGATTGTTGTTTACTTGTTTAATTCTCTTCTGAGGACTATGGCACTTTGATTTCTACTTCAACACCGCTTGGTAATTCAAGTTTCATCAATGCATCAACTGTTTTAGATGTTGAGCTGTAGATGTCCAGAAGACGTTTGTAGCTGCAGAGCTGGAACTGTTCACGTGCTTTTTTGTTAACGTGCGGGGAACGCAGTACTGTGAAAATTCGTTTGTGAGTAGGAAGTGGAATTGGTCCGCTTACTACAGCACCTGTGCTTTTTACAGTCTTAACAATTTTTTCGGCCGACTTGTCAACGAGGTTGTAGTCGTACGATTTCAATTTAATGCGGATTTTCTGGCTCATTTCTGCTTTATGTAATTAAAAGAACGTGGTTATGCTTTTTGTGTCTTTTTTCCGTTTGCTTTTGCGATTACTTCTTCCGCGGTGCTCTTAGGAGCTTCTGCGTAATGATCAAATTCCATTGTAGAAGATGCGCGTCCTGATGTGATGGTACGGAGCTGTGTTACATAACCGAACATTTCGGACAATGGAACTTTTGCTTTTACAACCTGGATACCATTACGAGAATCCATTCCTTCGATCTGGCCACGGCGTTTGTTCAAGTCACCAACTACATCACCCATGTTTTGTTCTGGTGTGAGCACTTCCACTTTCATGATCGGCTCAAGAAGAACAGGTCTTGCTTTTGGTAACGCTTCTCTGTAAGCTGATTTTGCACAGATCTCAAAAGAAAGAGCGTCAGAATCGACATCGTGATAAGAACCGTCTGTCAATACAATTTTCATGGTTTGAACAGGATATCCTGCGAGCACACCATTTACCATGGAAGCGCGGAATCCTTTTTCAATTGCAGGGATAAATTCACGTGGAATGTTACCACCACTGATTTCATTCACAAACTGCAATCCGCCGTTTTTAGCGTCCGGAACGAAGTCTTCATCAACTGGTGATACTGTGAATTTAATATCAGCGAATTTACCACGACCACCGGTTTGTTTTTTGTAAACCTCGCGGTGCTCAACAGTTCCTGTGAAAGCCTCTTTGAAGTTAACCTGCGGCGCACCCTGGTTTACTTCTACTTTGAATTCACGACGGAGACGGTCAACGATAATTTCAAGGTGAAGTTCGCCCATTCCGGAAATGATGGTTTGTGCATTTTCTTCATCTGTACGAACGCGGAAAGTAGGATCTTCTTCAGCAAGCTTTGAAAGCGCGATTCCGAGCTTATCAAGATCAACCTGGGTTTTAGGTTCGATTGCGATTCCGATTACTGGCTCAGGGAAATTCATCGCTTCGAGAACGATTGGATGATTTTCTGCGCAGAGTGTGTCGCCGGTTTTAATGTCTTTAAAACCTACAGCAGCTCCAATATCACCAGCCTCGATAAAAGGAATCTGGTTCTGTTTGTTAGCGTGCATCTGGAAAATACGTGAGATACGCTCTTTGTTGCCAGAACGTGTATTCAGTACATAAGAACCTGAATCCAAACGGCCGGAATAAGCGCGGAAATATGCAAGACGTCCTACGAAAGGATCGGTAGCAATTTTAAAAGCAAGAGCGGTGAAAGGCTCGTTAACATCAGGCTTACGGGAAACTTCTTCTCCTGTATCAGGATTTGTTCCGATCGTAGCTTTTTTGTCCATTGGTGAAGGCATCAATTCCATCACGTAATCGAGCATGGTTTGAACACCTTTATTTTTGAATGCAGATCCGCAAACCATCGGAACGATTTTGTTCGCGATACACGCTTTACGAAGGGCTGTAAGAATTTCCTGCTCTGTGATAGACTCAGGAGCATCGAAGAATTTCTGCATCAACGAATCGTCGAATTCAGAAACTGATTCAAGCAATTTTTCTCTCCATTCAGCAACATCAGCAAGCATATCTTCAGGAATCGGCACCTCAGTGAATGTCATTCCCTGGTCTGCATCATTCCAAACGATACCACGATTGTTGATCAAATCAACTACACCTTTAAAGTTCTCTTCGCCACCGATTGGAAGCTGAAGCGGAACCGGGTTACCACCAAGAACATCTTTCACTTGTTTTACAACATTAAGGAAATCAGCTCCTGCACGGTCCATCTTGTTGACGAAACCAATACGGGTAACATTATAATTATCGGCAAGGCGCCAGTTGGTCTCTGATTGTGGCTCAACTCCATCAACAGAAGAGAAAAGGAAAACCAGTCCGTCCAATACGCGGAGAGAACGGTTAACTTCTACTGTAAAGTCAACGTGACCGGGAGTATCAATGATATTGAGCTTGTAATTGTTGTTACGGTATTTCCAGAAACATGTGGTTGCAGCAGAAGTGATGGTTATACCACGCTCCTGCTCCTGAACCATCCAATCCATTGTGGCAGCACCGTCGTGAACTTCACCGATTTTGTGATTCACTCCGGCATAATAAAGAACACGCTCGGTGCAAGTTGTTTTACCTGCGTCGATGTGGGCTGCAATCCCGATGTTTCTTGTATATGCTAAGTCGCTCATGATAATTTCTTTCTTCTTCTTATATTATTACAGACGGAAGTGAGCGTAAGCTTTGTTAGCTTCAGCCATTCTGTGAGTATCTTCTTTCTTTTTGAATGCTGCACCTTCTTCTTTCGCAGCAGCAACGATCTCAGCAGCTAAACGTGCAGCCATTGATTTTTCGTTACGGTTACGGGAATAGCTGATGAGCCATTTCATTCCAAGAGCAGTACGACGCTCAGGACGAAATTCCTGTGGAATCTGGAAAGTTGCACCACCTACACGGCGGCTGCGCACTTCAACGTTGGGTGTAACGTTGGTTAATGCTTTTTTCCAGGTTTCAAGTCCGTCAGCTTCTGCTTTTTTCTGAACGATCTCGATCGCATCATAGAAAAGAATGTATGCTGTTGACTTTTTTCCCTGATACATCAGGCTGTTTACGAAACGTGTAACCAGGATGTCCGAAAATTTCGGATCAGGTAGAAGTGGGCGTTTTTTTGCTCTTGCTTTTCTCATTTCAGTGAGAGTTTATCTTTTTGAACTATTATTTTTTTGCGGCTGGTTTAGCTGCGCCTGCTTTTGCTTTTTTGGTTCCGTATTTGGAACGACGCTGGTTGCGGCCTTCTACACCTGCGGTGTCGAGAGCGCCACGAACGATATGGTAACGCACTCCAGGAAGATCTTTAACACGACCACCACGAACAAGCACAATTGAGTGCTCCTGGAGATTGTGTCCCTCACCCGGGATGTATGCGATAACTTCTAGCTTATTGGTCAAACGTACTTTGGCCACTTTGCGAAGTGCAGAATTTGGCTTTTTCGGTGTAGTTGTGTACACACGAGTACAAATACCACGCTTTTGTGGGCAGCTATTCAAACCAGCAGATTTACTCTTGTTGGTTATCTTAATTCGGCCTTTGCGTACGAGTTGATTAATCGTTGGCATGAGAACTTTACAGTTTGTTGATTATCAATTGATTTTGCCAAAAAGGACATACCCCGTCCGGTTTTTGGGGAGGGCAAAGGTACAAATACTTCGTTATAAACAACATCTGGTGAAAATTATTTTTCCTGATTTTCAGGGATTATCGCGGTTTTAGCGGCTTTTTTCTGTCTTCATTACCGGATTTTATGACCATCACCTGTTTACAAACGGGCAACAAAGCAAAAAATCCGACCAATTTTTTGAGAGACTTGAGATTTTAGGCTTGAAACATGAAAAAAGTCATGATCAATGCGCCTGAAACCGGGGCCGGGGTGCGAATTTACAGTTAAACTTCATCCCTTTCCGAATTGATAACCGCGATTACTAATTTTTTTTGCGGTGTTCATTATGAAAAAGTTCCTTTTGACCAGGAAAAAAAGTCTGTTTTAACGTAATTCCATCAACCATTTCTGCATTCATCGCATGATGTTGTCGTAATATGTATATTTGAAAGAATGGCAACCATAAAGTCTATAAGCTACATTCTTCCCGAAGCTATTTATTCGAACGAAGATTTTTTTGCTGATTTCCCCGAGGCAAAAGACACCAACCTGGAAAAAGTCGGGGTGCGGAAAAGGCATATTGTTGCGTCCGGACAAACAGCCTCTGATCTTGCTGTCCTGGCTGCTGAAAAATTGTTTTCTGAACATGCTATTGACAATAAAGAGATTGATTTTGTCCTGCTCGTTTTTATGGGTCCTGATTATTACATGCCTTCCAGCTCAGGAATTGTGCATGAACGGCTTGGATTAAGAAGCGATTGCGGCGCACTGGATATTGAAATCGGCTGTAGCGCTTATTCGTATGCATTAAGTGTTGCAGCCGGATTAATTGCTGCGGCAGGATTAAAAAAAATATTGCTCCTCACCTCCTCTACTTTAACAACAACGATTCATCCGAAAGACCGCGGATCCCGTTTTGTTTTTGGGGACGGAGCTGCTGCCACATTAATTACTGATGAAGCTGATGGAAATATCGGTCCGTTTATTTTCGGGAACGACGGTAAAGAATTTGAAAGGATAATCGTTCGGGACGGTGGTCAACGGAATCCGCTTTCAGATAAGTCGTACATCGAAAAAACGGATGAGAATGGAAAAATGGTCTGTGACGCCAATTATTTTATGGATGGCGTCGGCGTTTTTCAATTTTCGGTGAAACGCGTTCCCGGTCTTGTAAATGATTTGCTGGCAAAGGCCGGGATGCAGAAAGACGATATTGACCTATATGTATTTCACCAGCCGAATATGATCCTCAACGAAACGATCCGTAAAAAGCTGGGCATTCCCGAGGAAAAATTCGTCCATTGCCTTGCTGAAATGGGAAATACCGTTCAATCTACTATTCCTATTGCCTTATATGAGTCGATTCAAAACGGCCGTTTAAAACGGGGCATGACTGTGCTGCTTGCAGGATTTGGTGTCGGACTTTCATGGTCTGCAACAATTGTACGTTACTAACACTTCCGAAAAGGAATTGTACTTTTGCATTTTATTACAAGGAAGAACAACACATGGAAGATATTACTGTCTTTATCCAAAA
Organism: Bacteroidia bacterium; assembly: GCA_046596275.1. Taxonomy (GTDB): domain Bacteria; phylum Bacteroidota; class Bacteroidia; order Palsa-965; family Palsa-965. The sequence continues at coordinate 6,591 of JBKJMR010000231.1, forward strand.
AATCGAAAGTGAAATTGACGGGCTTACTCCCGGTGTTTTGCAAGCCGATACCCGTTTCCGCGAATTGCCTGAGTGGAGCTCAATGCATGCGCTTATTATTATTGCATTAGCAGAAACCGAATACGACGTCAGCATTTCCGGCGAAGATCTGCGAGGCTGTAAAACCATACAGGATATTTACAATGTAGTTTCAAGCCGGTCTTAAGATGGCTTTCTTCGCTGCCACCGGAATACGCATCAAAGGAATTGCAGCTGCTGTTCCTGCGCATATAGAAAGCAATCATGATTATGATCGCATTTCGGAGGTGGAACGCAACCTACTTATCAAAACAACAGGCATTGCAACACGGCATATTGCTCAACCGGGAATTACGGCAGGCGATCTTTGCCAGCTTGCGGCAGAAAAATTGATTGCGGAATTAAGCTGGGACAAATCCGAAATTGATCTTGTCATTTTTGTTTCGCAATCGCCGGATCATTTTCTTCCTGCTACTTCCATTCTACTTCAGCATAAATTAGGATTACCGAAAACAGCGGCCGCATTCGATATCAGTCTTGGCTGCAGCGGGTATGTTTATGGTCTTTCCGTTATTTCGGGAATGCTTTCGACAGGCGGATTCAGGAAAGCGTTATTGCTTGCCGGAGATATTTCCAGTCATGCGATGACACGTGATGATAAAAGCACATGGCCACTTTTTGGTGATGCAGGAACAGCAACCGCAATTGAATATGATCCAGCAGGTAAAGTTTTCTTCAATTTGCAAAGTGATGGTGGCGGTGCAAATGCCATTATCATTCCTGATGGTGGCTTGAGAAATCCGATCAGCGATAAAACTTATGTGAATGAAGAAGTTGAAAAAGGCGTAGTTCGCCACCGGAGAAATCTTTGGCTGAACGGACTTGATGTCTTTAATTTTTCCGTTAGAGAAGCGCCTGCAAATATGAAAGCGCTGATGAAATTCGCAAACGTTGATCCGACAGATGTAGATCATTTTGTTTTTCACCAGGCTAATTTCCTGATGAACGAAACGATCAGGAAAAAATTAAAAATTCCCGCCGAAAAAGTTCCGTATTCATTGGGAGATTTCGGAAATACCAGTTCGGCTTCTATCCCTGTTACAATTGTTGCAAACCTGCGGGAGCAAGCGCGTTCACCGAAGAAATGGATCTTTTCCGGATTCGGTGTCGGACTGTCATGGGCTTCTTGCTATCTTGAAACAGAAGACCTGGTTTGCCCGGAGGTATTGTACATTTAGCAACGCATTTCATCATGGCCCAAACTCCTTTTCATCTCGACGGCAAAACTATCCTGGTTACAGGAGCATCTTCCGGCATTGGCAGACAAATTTGTATTTCTGCAGCCACAATGGGCGCGACAATAGTTTTATCAGGAAGAAATGAGCAGGAATTAAAATCAACATTAAGCGATCTTCCGGGAAATGCGCACACGATTATTGCAGCCGATCTTCTTCAACAAAGCGAAAGAGAAAAACTCGCTAAAGAGTTGCCGATGGTTGATGGAATCGTCAATTGCGCAGGAATAGTAACGCCATTTCCGGCACGTTTTCTCGACCAGGAAAAATTGGATCAAACGTTAAATATAAATTACGAAGCGCCTGTACTGATGATGGCCGCAATTCTGAAACAGAAAAAAATAAACCGTAATGCATCGCTGGTTTTTCTTTCTTCTATTTCAGGGCAACATCCGCATAAAGGTGGAGCAGCGTATGCAGGATCGAAAGCGGCTATCGAAGCATTTGTAAAAGTGTTGGCGCTCGAACTTTATCCGCAGGGAATACGTGCAAATTATATTTCACCGGCAATGGTAAAAACGCCGATGTACGATAAAGCTGCAGAAGAAATGTCGCACGAAGAAATGGATAAACACGTAAGCAAATATCCGCTTGGTGCAGGATTACCGGAAGACGTTGCGAACGCAGCTATCTATTTGCTTTCACCTGCTTCAAAGTGGGTGACAGGAATAAATCTTATTTTGGACGGAGGATATTTACTCGGAGCATAGCATGAATAAAGAACTTCTTTCCATTGTCATTCCCGTTTACAACAGCGAACAATTGCTGGATGAACTTTTTCATTCTATTCATTCAACGCTCAATGGCAAACAACAATTCGAAGTTGTTTTTGTGGATGATGGAAGCAAAGATAAAAGCTGGGAAAAAATTGTTGCATTGAAAGCAAATTTCCCGGAGAAGATAAAAGGCATCCAGCTTTCAAGGAATTTTGGACAGCACAATGCGCTTGTTTGCGGATTTAGTTTTGCGGAAGGTGATCTTGTGCTTACCATGGACGACGATCTGCAGCATCCACCTTCTGAAATTCCGAAGATGTTGAAAGCATATTATGAAAAGAAAGCGGATGTTATTTATGGTATTTATAACACCAATAAAAAACACAGCGCGGCACGAAATGCAGGAAGCCTTTTTGTTCAGCGCAGCTCTAAAATGGTTGGCGGAAATCCGGGTGTCGGAAGCTCTTTTCGTTTGATGAAAAAAAATCTTGCAGAGAAAATCGTTTATCATAAAAATCAGTCGCATGTTTTTATCGACGAAATTCTTCATTGGTACACTGCGCGATTTTCAAGTGTTGAAGTAGAACATCATGAACGCAAAGCGGGAAAATCGGGGTACACGCTTTACCGTTTGACCATGATGTATTTTGATATTCTCGTGAATTATACTGCTATTCCGCTCAAGCTTATGACGTGGATCGGATTGCTTTCATCGTTCACTACATTTGGAATTGGTGTGCGTTTTATTATCCGAAAATTCACACATCCGCATGTTCAGCTCGGATTCACTGCGCAGATTGTTGCGATACTTTTTTCTACCAGTTTGCTCATGTTTTGCATGGGAATTATCGGGCAATACATGTACAAGATCTATCACCTTCAAAGTCGTCGTCCGTCGTGGTCAATTGCCGAGGTGTTATGACCTTTTCCGTTGAAGAAAATAATTACTGATTACAAGATTACCGATTACCAATTTTTTGAATGCACTTCTATCATCGGTAATCGGTAATTTCGTCATCTGTAATCTATCTTTAAATTATGATTTTTACCGGTTTCGGAATTGTGCTTGTGCGTTTGAAGCGTCATGATATTGAGCTGGTGAGACAGCACAGAAACTCGTATGCCATTAATCAATACATGGAATTCCGGAAGGAGATCTCGCAAGAAGAACAAGAAAAATGGTTTGCTTCGATCGATAATAAATCCAATAATTATTTTCTCATCAATCATAAAGGTCAGCAGATCGGATTGATTTATGGTGCTGATATTGATTGGGAGAAAAAAGAAACCGGCAATGGAGGAATTTTTATCTGGCAGAAAGAAATGCTGGAGACACATGCGCCGTTAGCTGCATCACTTTTGCTTACAGAAATTTCTTTTTTGCTTGGAATGGAACGCACGTATATAAAAGTGCTGCGTGATAATACGAGAGCTATTTCTTACAATCAAAACCTGGGTTATGAAATTTTACCGGGGCAAGAAGAAATGGAAAATCAAAAGTATGTGCTTACGAAAGAAAATTATTTTTTGAAAGCAACGAAGTTCCGTAAATCGTTTGTGCGGATGTATGGCGAAGTATTTATAATGCGTCTCGATGATTCAACGCATGAAGCGGAAATAAATATGCGTGAAATTTACAGAAACACTTCCGAAGAGAATAAAACACGTTTAAAGGTGGAAGGAAAATGAAACAGAACGCAGCAAACTTTTCCGATGCAAATCCGTGGTATTCCTATATGGGCGGAAGCTATCACGGACCGTTGCCTCCATTTTATGATCATGTAAAATGGGGATGGCTGAAGGATGCTGAAAAATTATTTCCTGTTGTAAAAGCTGAAATTGAAACGCTTCTTTCTACGAAAAATAATTCGCTTGAACCTTATTTTAATTCTTCACTGACCACGGGAAAATGGGAAGTATTGAATTTTTATTTCTGGGGAGAAATGAATGAAAAAAATTGCGCTGCTTGTCCCGAATTAAATCGTTTGCTCAAAACCATTCCCGGACTGCTTACTGCAACCGTCAGCAAACTTTCGCCGCACACGGAAATTCATCCGCACATGGGCGACACGAATCTCATTGCGCGTTGTCATCTCGGGCTTGTTATTCCTGCACAGCTTCCTGATTGTGGCATTGACGTGAATAACGAACAACGATCGTGGCAGGAAGGAAAATGGATTATTTTCTGCGATGCATTTACCCACAGCGCGTGGAACCGCACAGATCAGCCGCGTTTTGTTTTGATCGTGGATGTTGTGCTTCCCGAATTTATTAGTCAGAAAAAGAATATTACAGCGAATGTGCGTTCATTGCTGAAGCTGCAAAAGCTTATTGGTAAAAAATCGTGGATAGGAAAGTTGCCCGGCCCAATTCTCGGAATGCTTCGTCATTTTTATAAATTCACTCTATGAGCATTCGATTCGTGCCTTTTTCGTTTTTCGCACTTTTCGAATTCATTTCGTTTTTCGTACGCAATAGGCTTCGACATTTTTATAAATTCACATTATGAGCATTCGCGGCGGACTTACGGTTTTTGTACACATTCCTAAAACAGGAGGCACAACGCTGCACAATGTATTAAGCAGAAAATACCGCGGCCATGATTTTTTACATGTGAAAACAGTTCACACGCCCTTACGTGAAATTGCATTGGAGAAATCAAAATCAGAAAAGCCATTTCTTATCAAAGGGCATTTGGGCTACAATGAAATAAAAGATATTCCCGGAAGCTTTGTTTTTACTTTTTTGCGCCCACCGATTTCTCGTGTGATCTCGCATTATTATTTTTTGAAAGAAACACCTTCCGTAAAACATTATGACTATTTAAATCGCCCGGATACGACGATCGAATCGTTTTACGCGCAGAAAGAAAAGCGTGACATTGACAATTGTCTTGTGCGATACATCAGCGGCAATCACAAAGACTTTGGAACGATCAATGAAGAAGATTATTTATTAGCGTTGCATAATCTCGAGCACAAAATTGATTTTTTCGGCTTGCAGGAACATTACGATGAATCGCTGATCATGCTTGGAGAAAAATTGGGCTGGACGTTGCCGGTTTATCGCAAAACAAACCTTACGAAGAAAAAAGAAAATGTAAGTGCGCAGACGCTGGAGTTTTTGAAGGAGGCGAATAAATGGGATCTTTTGCTGTTTGAGAAAGCGAAGGAAATTTTCAAAGTGAAGATGAATGCGATGTCCGCGATGGAACGAAAAAAATTAGCACGGATGAAAATTTTGAACAGGATTGTTTCGTCGATACCGTTTTAACTCAGGGAATAGTTCCTTTACCTGCTTTGCTTATACCTATCTTCGTTGTATGAAAATTTTTATATTTTTCCTTTCGATCTTCTTTTTATCAATTCCGAATTTGTCATTTGCACAAGTAGCAACACCAACTTCTTCCGACACGTCACAATTGTATTTGGTTGTAAAAAACGACGGGTCAGAATATATTGGAAAAATTTTAAGTGATGACGGTCGTGAAGTTTTAATTGAAACTGAAAATCTCGGAAAGATCTACATTCCTAAATCTGATATTAAAAGCATAAAAAAAATCGACAGCAAGGATGTTGTTACAGGCGGTGTTTATAATGGCGCCGGACCATTTACCACACGTTATTGCTTTACAACAAATGCCTTGCCGATTGTAAAAGGTGAAAATTACCTTATGACAAATCTGTATGGCCCGGAGGTACATTTTGCTTTGAGCAATAATTTTTCACTCGGTATAATGTCAACATGGATTGCAAGCCCGCTGGTTGTAGCAGCAAAATATTCCTTCAGG
>JBKJMR010000258.1:0-3018 GCA_046596275.1 Bacteroidia bacterium
TCTTTAATCATAATGCGGTTTTCACTATTGGCATAATTTTCCCTGAAATAGTTTACCCGAAGCTGTAATCATTAAAAAAATGTACGAAGATGAGCCACATGGAAAAATTAAATGTCATGAACGCGCTGGATAAGTGCGCCGCCGAGTGTAATCATTGCGCAATCGCATGTCTGGATGAGCAGGATACTAAAATGCTTTCACGTTGTATAAAACTTGATTTAGACTGCGCCGCTATATGTAAACTTACAGCAGAGTTTATTGCCCGAAGTTCTGAACACGCTCAGCACCTGCGTGAAGAATGCGCTGAAATATGTACTGCTTGCGCCGAAGAATGTGAAAAGCATGCACAGCACATGGAGCATTGTAAACGCTGCGCGGAAGCTTGTCGTGCCTGTGCTGAAGTTTGCAAAGCAGCATAATTATGGTCGGCACGCTTTTGGGAATGAGAGATTTTAAATGCGGATTGTTGGCTTTCAGGGTGAGATTTTCTTGAATGCGTCTTGTTGACTTTTATTTTCAGTTTTTATTGGCTTTTCTTTTTTCTATCTGCACTTACTTTTTGTTTGCCCAAAAAGTAAGCAAAAATGGCCCCACGAAAACCAACCGCAAATTTCACGGCGCACGAAGGGCTTGCTCACTACTTGCTGTGAAATTTACGGTTCGCACTTTTCGTGGACGTCGGCGCGCTTTTGGGAATGGGGGATTTTTTTGAATGCGGATTGTTGGCTTTCATGGAGAGATTTTCATGAATGCGGTTTGTTGACTTTTATTTTCAGTTTTCATTAGCTTTTCTTTTTCTATGTATTTTTAATTACCCCGTCATTCATGACGGGGTAATTAAAAGCGAGAGCAACCGGCTTTAGCCGAAAATACACGCAACACCGCACCCAGCACTCCACAAAGCGATTTCCCCTCTGGTTACGATTAATGTTTCTAAATTTAGCAGCCAAATGCAAAAGCTAAAATGAAAATACTATACACCGCGCAAACGAAAGAGGCTGACGAATTTACTATTGCCCACGAACCGGTTTCGTCGATTGATTTAATGGAGCGTGCGGCCGAAATCTGTACGCAATGGCTTTATAAAAAATATGAAAATGCATTTCCGTATTTTATTATTTGCGGGAATGGTAACAATGGCGGCGACGGACTTGCAATTGCACGACAGCTGAAAGAAAAAGGTTGTGAAGTAGAAGTTTTTATTTTTTCTGCGGCTGAAAATGCGAAGGAAGATTTTAAAACAAATCTGCGGCGCTTAGAAGAAAATAAAATTCAGCACCATGTTATTTCAGATGCAAATGATATTGTTTTCCCCAAAAATCAATTTGTAATCATCGATGCGATTTTCGGATCAGGATTATCACGTGAGCCGGAAGGATTGGGAGCGAAAGTCATCGCGAAAATAAATTCCATCAGCGCAGATAAAATTTCCATTGATATTCCATCCGGACTTTATGGCGATGATAACAGCAAAAATTCCTACAAGCATATTGTTCGTGCGGATTATACGCTGAGCTTTCAGCATCCGAAACTAGCATTCCTGTTTGCAGAGAATAGTGCATACGTCGGAAAGCTGATCGTGCTCGATATTCAGCTGCATCCCGATTATCTATTTCATGCGCAGACTTCATATCACTACATCACGCATGATTTTGCCAAAAGTCTTTTTGTTCCGCGTACACGTTTTTCTCATAAAGGAACATTTGGTCATGCCTTGCTTGTTGCTGGCAGCGAAGGAAAAATGGGTGCTGCAGTTTTATGCGCGCAGGCGTGTTTGCGTTCCGGTGTCGGATTGCTCAGCATGAATATTCCTGTATGCGGAAATAACATTCTACAAGTTGCAGTGCCCGAAGCCATGTTGCAGTTGAATGAATCGGAAAAAATAATTTCAGGACGAATTAAGTCAGGGCCAAAAATAGATTCAGAATATTCCGCAATCGGAATTGGTCCGGGAATAGGAGCAGAAAAAGAAACCACGCAAGCGTTAAAATTATTGCTGAATGAGTATGCCGGTCCGCTCGTGCTCGATGCCGACGCGATAAATATTCTTGCAGAAAATAAAACCTGGCTTGCATTTTTACCGAAAGGAACGATCCTCACGCCACATCCGGGAGAATTTGATCGCCTCGCAGGCAAACACACTTCCGGTTTCGAACGGATGAAATCTCAAAAAGAGCTCGCAGTCAAAAACGGAATTTACATCGTACTCAAAGGCGCACACACTTCCATCGCATGTCCCGACGGAAGCGTGTTTTTCAATTCATCAGGCAATCCGGGAATGGCAACCGGCGGAAGCGGTGATGTGCTCACAGGAATCATCACCGGCTTGCGCGCGCAAGGTTATCATCCGCAAGCCGCATGTATTCTTGGCGTTTACATTCACGGATTAGCAGGAGATATTGCGTCCTCAGTACAGAGTGAAAATGGAATGATCGCAGGTGATATTGTCGATCAGCTGGGTGGCGCGTGGCGAATGATGAGCGATGTTCATTAAAAGAAAATCCATCGAAGTAGGCAAAACACTCAGGATGAAATTAAAAAGACTAAGAATTTGATTGAGTAATCAGTTCTGTTTGAATAATAGGCAAATAAAGTATGACGCAAAATAGTAGTGGACAACAATTATTGAATGATTTGTTTCGTGATCCGGAAAAATTTGAAAAGCAATTTAAGGGATATGAATTACTGAATGAATATTTAGGAGGGTTCGATATCGAAACACTTATCCCTGTTTTGAAATCAGAAAATTCCTTAATTTATAGAGTTGGAATATCAATATGTTCTGAGCTTGATGAGCAAGATTGCGCCTATTTGTTGCCTGAGTTGCTAAAGCTTCTGGAAATAGAAAAAAATCCTCTTTTCCTGCATTACTTGTTTAGTGGAATCTTCAAAGGAACGTATAACTTCAATAGTGGACAATTTGTTGAAATTATCAGGAAACTTGATTCAACAAATTGTCCACTATTGAAGTTATACGTTCCTTTGAAGATTCCACTAAACAAGTAATGCAGGAAAAGA
>JBKJMR010000110.1:0-5643 GCA_046596275.1 Bacteroidia bacterium
ATTGTGAGTTTGGCATTGTACATTTTTTCTCACATGGAAAACTTCTCTTGTTTGTCGCCTTCGATACATTTTCGAAAAAATTATTTTCAAATCCATTAGCATTTCCCTTCGAAAACACTCCTTTAGACTTGTATCCAAAATTCAGAACTTTCGGAAAAAAAGCTAAACAGACAGAGCTACCTAACGTACACTCCAGGTTAATTACCTAAAGACTGATTCAGTGCTCTGTCTGTTTTCTTCAAGTGATGCTCAGATAGGAATTTGGGCCTGGCGTCCCATTATTAAGGAGTAGAGACAACTTGAAGATTAGCTTTTGCTAAACACTTCAAAAATATGAAAAAACAAGTTTTCTGGGGAATCGACATCAGTAAAAAAGTACTGGATGTTTGTATTGAAAAAGATGGCAAAGTGCTTCTCAATTTCCAGATTGAGAATAGTGCCTCAAGAATTGTTATGGCATTTTCACATCACATGGCTGAGCTGCAAATAAGATGGCAAGAATGTGTTTTTTGTATGGAGAATACCGGGCTGTATGGCTTTCATATCCAGCGGTATTTACATAAAAACTCCGATGCTGTTTTTGTAGTGAATCCACTTCACCTGAAAAGGAGCATGGGATTGACCAGAGGTAAAAATGACAAAATTGACGCGCAGCGGATCGCCCGTTTCATTGCAAAAAACCAGGACGAAGTTAAATCGCATGATATGCCCGGTGAGGCAATTGAACAGCTGCGCGTGCTCACAAGTAAGCGAAAACAATATGTGAAAATATTGCAGGGACTCAAGCAGTCCACAGGTGAACTTAAAAACTTTGAAAATAAAAAAACAGTGGGTGTGATCACCAAAGCTGAAAAATCGTTGATCAAAAGCCTGGAAAATAGTATTAAAAAAGTCGATGCGGAAATTACTGCTACCGTTGCAAAGGATAAAGAGCTGGCAGAAGTAAAAAAAAGAATCTCGACTGTTCCGGGCGTTGGTCCTGTATTATCAACAGCGCTGATCATTACAACAAATGGATTTAAACGGCTTAATGAGGCTGGTGCATTATCTTGTTATGCAGGCGTAGTTCCATTTGAATTTTCGTCTGGATCGAGCATATATCGGAAACCAAAAGTTTCGCCTATGGGAGATAAGACATTAAAAAAGCTCCTGCATCTGGCGGCGTTGCGAACGATACAGTTACCAGGAGAATTGCGCGAATATTATTTAAGAAAAGTAGCAGAAGGAAAAAATAAAATGCTTGTTCTCAATGCAATCAGACATAAAATTATTCTAAGGGTATGTGCGGTGATGAAAAGCGGAAAAGATTATTCACCACCTTTGCTTTTGTCATAGGAATCAGTCTGACAATGGAATTTCTCTCTTGTCAGACTGAGTGTTTTTCGCTTGCAATTGTTCTTTAAAAAACAATTGATTAATAGCGAAAAATGTATCGAAGGCAGACAAGAAACGCTGCGACTTACTAAATCGCACTCTGACAATAGAATTTCTCTCTTGTCAGACTGAGTGTTTTTCGCTTGAGAATGTTCTTAAGAAAGCTAATGCTGAATAGCGAAAAATGTATCGAAGGCAGACAAGAAACGCTAAGACTTATCGAAGGCAGACAAAAAACAGGCCTACTGAAAAAAATCTTCATTAAAACCAACCAAATAGACTTTCTCAGTGGTTCTCGTCAAAGCCGTATAAAGCCAACGCAAAAATTCCACGTTCACCATTTCATCGGTGAGATATCCTTGCTCCACAAAAACAGCTTTCCATTGACCGCCTTGTGCCTTGTGACAGGTAACGGCGTAAGCGAATTTTATCTGCAGCGCATTGTACCACGGATCTTCCTTCATCTTTTTGTAACGCGCGCCTTTGGAAAGATCGGCGTAATCGGCTGAAATGCTTTCGTAAAATTGCTGCTGCTGCGGAACAGTTAATGCGGGCGCTTCGGTGTAAAGCGTATCGAGCATGATGCGCACATCCAATTCCGGCTCCTCAGGATAATCGAGCAATTGAATCGTTACATCTGCAAAACGTAATCCGTGTATCTCGTGAAATTTACGGATGCGTTTTATTACAGCTGTATCACCATTGGCAATAAATCCTGCTTTCGATTCTTCCGGCAGCCAGAAATAATTATTCTTAACGATCATGATGTGATCGCCATTCGAAATTTCATCTTCCTGTCCGCGGATGCGTTGACGAATTTGCTGATTATAAATATTCGCGCGTTTATTGGAACGGCAAATCACAATCGTTTCTTCCGGGCCATATTTCTGGTAAGCCATTTCCAATTCTTCCACCAGCTCATTGCCAACAACACGTTTTACATCGGGATAATTAAGCACTTCAAATTTGGGAATGATCTGCTTGCCCGAACTGTTTGCCAATGTCGCTTCAGCAATTTCAATGCGCAGCTTTGTTGCATTATACAAAACGCCTGAATCCATTTCCTGCCGCACGACTTCATTCAGCTCAACACCTTGAATGGGAAATCCGAATGCTTTTTTTAACCATGCAGGATGCAACGCAGGACTTCCTGCCAATCCTACAGGAGGAAGCTGCGCAACATCTCCGACAAAAAGCAATTGACAATCGCCATTCTGGTAAACAAAATGGAAAAGATCATCGAGCAAACTATTTGGAAACAAGTTTTTTTCTGCTCCGCCCTCCCCGATCATCGACGCTTCATCTACAATGAAAAGTGTATTGTGATGCGTATTTGTCTGCAAGGAAAAAAAACTTCCTTCAGCAGTTCCTGATGCGCGATAGATCTTTTTGTGAATGGTCCAGGCAGTTTTGCCGGAATAAACCGATAATACTTTCGCTGCTCTTCCTGTGGGCGCTAGTAAAACCGATTTGCGTTTCATCTTAGGCAAAGCACGAACCAACGCGCTGACAAGACTTGTTTTCCCGGTTCCTGCATAGCCGCGAAGGACAAAAATCCGGTTCTGGTCTTCATGCGTGAGAAATTTCTCCAGCTCTTTAGCAGCAGCCGTTTGCTTCGAAGTGGGATCGAAAGGAAGCTGCTTTAATATTTCTGCTGAGAAATTCTCCATGGAATCGCAAAGGTAGACATGAGATGTGAGACTTGAGACGTGAGATGTAAGACTTGAGAAACTAAATTCCTATTTTAACCCGAAACACGCAACCCGAAACCCGAAACTCTTAACTTTACATTCCAATGAACGATACCCGGCGTTTCATCAGCCCTTCCATTCATTTTTTTGATGCTGCGTTTGATTCCTCGCGGACGGAGAAATTCTGTCTTGTAATGCAAATCAGCACAGATCAGCTTACGTTTGCGGTGCTGGATAACCTGACGAATGATTTTTTAGCATTTGAAAAATATCAGCTAAAAAAAGTCAATGCAGAAAATACAATTGCGGACCAGCTTGATAAAATAATTGCGGATCACGAATGGCTTGCTTCGGGATTTAAACGAGTGGATGTGTGTATCGTGACAGAACGTTTTACACTTGTTCCATCTGCGTTTTTCGACAGCACAAAAATTTCGGATTATTTAAATTTCAATCATCCTACCAGCGAGGAAGATTTGATTGTGAATGATGTGCTTCGTAATGGGGAAGCGAGAAATATCTACGCGCTTGATGTGAAACTGGAAAAGTCGCTGAAGAAAATTTCATCCTCGGTTCGTATTCGTCATCATTTATCGCCGTTAATTGAACGCACTCTTTCTGTCAATAAAAACAAAACAACGCGTCGTGTGCTCGCTAATGTTCAAAATCAGCGTTTCGATTTGGTGATCACGGAAAGCGGAAAGTTATTGCTGGCAAATTCGTTCAGCTTCCAGACAAGCGAAGATTTTATTTATTACCTGCTTTTTGCCTGCGAACAATTGAAGATGAATCCGGAAGAGCTTGACCTGGAAATTACAGGCGAGATAGAAACAGATTCTACTCTTTCCAATCTCGCAAAAAAATACATTCGCAACATTACTTTCGGCCAGCGTCCTGTTGAAGCGCGTTTTGCAAAAGGCTTTGAACAATTCCCTTCTCATTTTTATCATATACTTTTTTCACTTCATTATTTTTCATGATCCGTATTATAAGTGGTTCCCGTAAAGGAAGAAAGATCACCGCACCATCGAGCCTGCCTGTTCGTCCGACAACTGATTTTGCTAAAGAAGGTTTGTTCAATGTGCTGGTGAATAAAATCGATTTCGAAGAGGTCAAATTGCTCGACCTTTTTGCTGGCACAGGAAACATTTCCTACGAATTCGCTTCACGTGGCTGTAAAAATGTAACCTGTGTGGATACCGATTCGCGTTGTTTGAAATTCATCATGGAAACTTCAAACCTGCTCGAGTTTGCAAAATTCAAAACGATTCGTTCAGACGCATTCAAATTTATCAATGCTGCAAAGGCCCGCCCGAACGAATCAGTCGGGCGGGGAAAATGGGATATCATTTTCGTAGATCCTCCTTACGAACAAGCGGAAACGACAGGAACCATTCCGAAACTTGTTTTCGACGCAGGAATGCTCGAGCCCGGTGGATTTTTAATCATCGAACATCCTGAACGGGTTTATTTCACCGATACTACTTACATGATTGAAACAAGGAAGTATGGAAAAGTGAATTTCAGCTTTTTCGGAATGCCGGAATGAAAAAAATAACCCCTACTACATGAAATACAAAAATTACTTTTTAATCATCGCATTAATTACACTTTTTGTAAATGCAAATGCAACCATAATTTATGTGGATGCATCAGCCACAGGAGCGAATAATGGTTCTTCCTGGACAGATGGATTTACGGACCTGCAAGCAGGCTTTTCAGCAACGTTACCAGGTGATTCAATTTGGGTGGCGCAAGGTGTTTATAAACCAACCACAACAACGACAAGATCCATATTTTTTATTTTACCGAATGGTGTAAAAACGTTCGGAGGCTTTGATGGCACCGAATCACTTTTTAGCCAGCGCAACTTTATTTCTAATGTCAGCATTCTCAGCGGCGATATCGGAGTGACAGGAAACACAAGCGATAACAGCTATCACGTCGTTACCACTACAAGTGTTTCCAACGGTACACATCTTGATGGATTTAAAATAATTTCCGGCAATGCAACCGGTGGACCCGGAGGAGGATTATTAAACTCGAGTGGAAGTCCGGTAATATCGAATTGCATTTTTGAATACAATCAGGCAGAAACCGGCGCGGGCTTCTCTCAATTTAATGGAGGACAAATCACCTTCAATAATTGTACTTTCCGGAATAATACGTGCGATTATTACGGGGGTGCGATTGAAATGCGAGCAGGGACAATTTTAATGAACCGTTGCAATGTCTCTTCGAATGTTTCGGGCCTGCAAGGAGGAGCATTTTACCTCTATGGTGGAACTATACACATCGATCAAACCATTATATCTGGTAATTCCGCCGCTTCATCCGGTGGTGCTATTAATGGCAATTATTATTCAGCGCTCACACTTACCAATTCACTTATCGTCGGCAACAGCGCTGTCAATTTTTCTGCTATTTATATTTCATCCGGCAACTCAAACGGCCAGTTGATATTGGGCTGCACTATTGCAGATAATTCCGGATCGCAAACCACTTCCACCTGTGTAGCAACGAATAACAATACCATTATGGCTAATTGTATCATGCGTGGAAATGCCGATGCTGTGGA
>JBKJMR010000113.1:0-3557 GCA_046596275.1 Bacteroidia bacterium
TTCTTTGCGATATTAAAATGCCGAAGATGGATGGAATGGAAGCGTTGGACAAATTTATGGAAGTGAATGTTGATGCTCCTGTTATCATGATTTCTGGTCACGGGAATATTGAAACGGCTGTTGAAGCAGTAAAAAAAGGCGCTTACGATTTTATTCAGAAGCCGCTTGATTTAAATCGTTTGCTTGTTACCGTTCGCAATGCGCTGGATAAATCAAACCTCGTTTCAGAAACACGTACGCTTCGTAAAAAGATCAGCAAGACATTTGATATGATCGGCGATTCACCTGCGATTGCTTCCATCAAAGAAATGATTGAGCGTGTTGCACCTACAGATGCGCGTGTGCTGATCACAGGAGAAAATGGTACAGGAAAAGAATTGGTTGCGCGCTGGCTGCACGAAAAATCACAGCGTGCAAACGGTCCGTTGATCGAAGTCAATTGCGCTGCGATTCCATCCGAGCTGATTGAATCCGAATTGTTCGGTCACGAAAAAGGTGCGTTTACTTCAGCTGTTGCTCAACGCAAAGGAAAATTCGAGCTTGCAGAAGGCGGAACTATTTTCCTTGATGAGATCGGCGACATGAGCCAGTCTGCGCAGGCGAAAGTGTTGCGTGCTTTACAGGAAAATAAAATCACGCGTGTTGGTGGCGATAAAGAAATAAAAGTGAACGTGCGCGTTGTTGCTGCCACAAATAAGGACCTGAAGAAAGAAATAATAAAAGGCGAATTCCGCGAAGATCTTTATCATCGTCTCGGCGTAATTCTCATTCATGTTCCGTCGCTAAACGATCGTACAGATGATATTCCATTGCTGGCAGATCATTTCCTGAAAAACATATGCGAAGAGCATAGCATGACGCTCAAGACAATTACAAAAGAAGCGCTGAAGGAATTACAGAAAATCAACTGGACAGGAAACATTCGCGAATTCCGAAATGTGATCGAACGTTTAGTAATTCTTTGCGATAAGACGATTACAGATAAGGATGTAATTGCTTATGCGAGACCGAAGGGGTAAAAAGATTCAACATTCAACATTCAATATTCAAAATTGAGTAATTGAGTTTTTAATCTGCGCTATCTGCGTAATCCCTGCCTGCGGGCGCACGTGCAGGTGCTGTAGCAGGCAGGTGTGGCAACTTTTATCTCGTGATTACGAGTTTTACCACGTTCTTCTTTTTCCTGCTTTTTGTTTATGCTCTTTCTTAGTAACATTCTTTTGTTTCTCTTGACGCAATTCAAAATTTCTGACATCTGGCGGTCCGGAATATCTTCCTGTAGTACGCCTTAAACAACCAGAAAGAAAAAGCAAAGCAGTTACCAGTGCAAGAGAAATGAATTTTGGAAACATGGTTTTTCCTGAAACGGAAATTTCCTGGTAATAATCAATAAGCACATTTCGTTTGTCGTTGAACGGCTTTTCCAATTGATAAGCCTTAAAGCTTCCGCAGGCGCCCGTTTCATTGGAGGAATTTATCTTCAGGATAATTTCCTCGTTGCTCATTTGAGAAAAGTCCATCACCACTTTTTCGCAGCTCTTGCAATAACGTCCGCTATTTTGCAGCGTCATGGAATTCCATTTTTCAGGACAAGAAAATTCTAATTGGGGTCGCATGAATAAATATACGAAAATCAATTAAACTTTAATTCACGTCACCTTCCTGAATCTAAAAGCGACTTTTATTGCGGAAAAGTAGCTTGACGCGTTTCCCTCCATCTGAAAATTGAACATCATCCGACAGGTAATTCATTAAAAATATCCCTCTTCCACCAGGTTGCGTCCTGTTTTCAGCATCGGTTGGATTCGCAATTTTTTTATAATTAAATCCATCTCCCTCATCGTGGAGAGAAATTATAAAATAGTCATTAAGACAACGGGCATGAATGTGAATCTGCTTTTCCTCTGCCCATTTATTTCCATGCTCAACAGCATTCAGCAGCGCTTCTGATAAAGCACCTTGAATATTTTTAAAAGAGTCGTTGTCAATATTCCATGAACGTTTCATAAAGTCGGCGAATACGTAAAAGTGTTCAATTCCCGCATCCGTAGAATTAATGTCTAGCCAAAGCTCATTTGTTTCCGGGACGGTTTTTACAAGACCAATAAAGTGATTCGGGTTTAGTGAGAGCAACATATGTTCGAGGGTTAAGTTTGTTTTTTTTTGTTTTGTGATTTTTCAGTAAAAAATTTATTCTGATTATTTTTAAAAACATCTTTTATTGCGAAAAAGCATCTTAACGGATGTGCCACCTTCCGAAAAGTTAATCACCTCGGAGAGATGCGTCATGATAAAAATCCCTCTTCCGCCCGGCTTACTCCTGTTTTGTATATCTGTGGGATTTTCAACCCGGTGACAACCAAAACCTTCTCCCTCATCTTCAATTGTGAAGGTATAATCTTCTTCAAACCTCCGGGCATTTATATAAACCGATTTTTTTTCGTCTTCTTTATTCCCATGCTCCACTGCATTAATAACTGCTTCAGATAATGCTGTATGCATATTTACATAAAGAGCATCTTTTATATTCCACGTTCTTTTCAGAAAATCAAGCAACAAGTAAAACTGGTTGATTCCATTATTGCTCGATTCGAAATTCAGCCAATAAACGTCTGCGCTGGCAATAAATGTTCCTGTTTTATTCTGGAGAACTTGTTTAGGACCAAAAGCGGATAGCATGGATATCATGGGGAGGATTGAGTTAAATGCCTGTTACTTGTCTTTGCAATTTTACGCCGGATGAGGGATTTAGTTTTGCCATAATGAGGTTTATCCATTCGCATGTAAGTTTTTTGTGTTTTCTGTAATAAATTTCGCCGGACTTTCCCGGACAGGTTGGTTCTGGTATATTTGGCTGGTAATAGCCATTCTATGAGTCATCGTATTCTCACCTTCGAACAATATCAATCCGAATACAAAAAGTCGGTGGAAGATCCCGAAGCATTTTGGGCGGAACAAGCTGAAACATTTTCCTGGAGAAAAAAATGGCAGCAAGTGCTCGATTGGAATTTCGAAAAGCCGGACATCAGCTGGTTTGTCGGCGGAAAGCTGAACATTACAGAAAATTGTCTTGACCGGCATCTCGAAAAACGCGGAGAGCAAGTAGCGTTTTATTTTGAAGCGAATGATCCGAAAGAAAAAACACGTGCAATTACCTATCGCGAATTGTATGAAGATGTTTGCCGGCTTGCAAATGTCCTGAAAAGCAAAGGACTCAAAAAAGGAGATCGCATTTGTCTTTACATGCCGATGATTCCTGAGCTCACGATTGCAGTGCTGGCTTGTGCGCGGATCGGTGCAATTCATTCCGTGGTCTTCGCCGGTTTTTCTGCGAATTCAATTGCAGGAAGAATACAGGATTCAGAATGCGCAGCGGTGATAACTTCTGATGGCGCTTTCCGCGGTGCAAAATCGATCGCGACAAAAGCTGTTGTGGATGAAGCGCTGGAATCTTGTCCTTCCGTGAAAAATGTAATTGTATTCCAACGCACCGGCGAAGAAATTCAAATGAAGAAAGACCGCGATTTTTGGTGGCACGAAGAAATGGCAGGCGCGCC
>JBKJMR010000139.1:0-3609 GCA_046596275.1 Bacteroidia bacterium
TGGATGTTTAGCATCATGCAAAGTGTTGGGGCGATGTCTGTGATGTTTTGATTTATTTCGCTGCTGCCGTTTTTTATTTTCCATCCCCACCAGTAAAGCGGAACATGTGTGTCGTAATTCCACGCTGATCCGTGCGACGTGCCGGTTTTTCTTCCCCAATCGCTCAGCCAGCCGGGTTCCATCACCACACATACATCACCCGAACGGCGAAAATTAAATCCATTCTGCACCTGCAGCTTCGGCGATTCACTGTATTGATTGGCGGAAATATCAGATTCGGTCATGCAACACGCTACACCGGTAAATCCCATAAAATAATTTGCAACAAAATCCTGCACCTCTTTCCGGTTGATTCCTTTCGCATCCATTTTTTTCCGGTCAAGAAAAACCTGGTCGTTGCTGAAAGAAGATAAAAGTTGCTCACCATACTTTTTTGAAAGTGTTTTTTTCAATGAATCAACACACTTTTTTTCTTCAAAATAACCTGCGGGAATTTTTTGATCTTTCAGAAATTCCGGTGTTTCTACTACACCATGATCTGCGGTAAGAAAAACCACCACATTATTCTTTCCAACCCACGTATCAAGAAATTTTAAAAAATCAGCCAGCTCTTTGTCAAGACGTAAATATGTATCCTCAATTTCCCTGCTCGTCGGACCATATTTATGACCAATATAATCGGTGGATGAAAAACTAACGCACAGAAAATCCGGGTGCTGATTTTTACCAAGATTTTCTCCAAGGATCGTTGCTTTCGCAAAATCTATTGTGATTGAATTGCCAAATGGTGTTGAACGGAGCAATCCATATTTACCATTCTTTTTGTTGAGAAAAAGTTCAGGAAGCTTATGCGGAAAAACAGGTGCTTTTTCACCGGCAAACAAACCTTCATACTTATTATTATCGGCAAGACTTTCGGTGTAATAAGCAGAATCTTTCATCAGTTCCCAATTCCCTGACAAATAGCGATCGGAAGGTTTTTGGTTGTTAAAATCTTTCGCCCATTGCGGTAATTCATTCCTGTAATACGTGCTGGTAATAAAATAGCCTGTCGAATCATCATACCAGTAGGCACCATTCGCAGTGTGCCCGGCAGGAAGAATTGAAGAACGATCTTTCAATGCAATTCCAATTACTTTCGATTGATTATTGGTTGCAAGATGAAGCTGATCGCCTACTGTTGTGGTAAGCATTCGTTTTGGCGAACGTTTTCCTTCTTCTGCATCCGTGCCAACAGGATTTACATTTTCATCTCCCGCACAATAGAATTCGCTGTTGCTTTCACGGTCATACCAATCGTTTGCAATAATGCCATGCACTTTTGGAGTTGTCCCGGTATAAATAGAAGCATGACCAGGACCTGTATACGTCGGAACGTAATTATAATTTGTATTCCTGCAATTGTATCCTTCCTTCAGCAAACGTTTGAATCCATCGTTACCTAATTTATCCCAATAACGATATACATAATCAAAACGCATTTGGTCAACTACAATTCCTACTACCAATTTCGGATTGCCGCTTGTCGTTGCAGTTTTCGAAGAAGATTTTCCTGTCTGCGCTAGGATCGCTGCGGTGAAGGTGATGATGACAATGAATGTAAATGCTAATCTCATTTGGAGTGTTTGGTTCGGAGTGTTTAGTTCGGAGTTTTGTGAGTTATTTTTTTACAAGGAAAGCTAAAACTAAAATGCACAGTGTTACGCTTACTAAAACATTTGCAGCGCCCATCATAAAATATCCGCGACGAAATATTTCAACTGTTTCTAAGCTAAAAGTTGAAAATGTGCTGAAGCCGCCACAAAAACCGACAATAATAAACATGCGTAAATTATTATCCTGGAGCTTCGTTGCGAAAACAGAAAGCGCAATACCAATGATTAAGCAGCTTAATACATTTGAAATTAATGTCGCAATTGGAAATGACGAATCAGGAAATTGCTTCACACCCATCGAAATTCCAAACCGCGCAAGACTCCCGAGTCCACCACCTAAAAAAACCAACAGAATTGTTTGGAGCATATTGTAAAAGTATAGAAAAAGCGACAAAATGATGTATGGAAAAAATTAATGAAATGATATACCCTTTTTCCTAATCACCAATCAACAATCACCTTTTACTTCAGCACAGGAATAACTTTTTGATAAAGAACAAATAACATAATCGCCCACATTGCACCGATTGCGCAACCTGCTAACAGATCAAACGGAAAATGTGCGCCGACATAAATTCTGCTCCAGCAAATGAGCAGCGACCATAAAAATAACAGCGACCACGGCCAGCGTTTTTTTACCGGGCGAAATCCTTTTGCGAAACCGGCGATGAGCCATAAAAATGTTGCGAGTCCGAATGTATTTGAAGCATGACTCGAAACAAATCCATAAGTGCCACCGCAGCCAATAGGTGTTATAACCTGTTCCGAAAAATGTGGCTCATGACAGGGACGATAACGGCCAATATTTTTTTTCAGCAGGTTGGCCGATTGATCGCAAAGCACAGTGAGTGCAATGATCATTCCCAGGATAATTAATGTTTGTTTGCCGAAACGTCTCCAGAGCAGAAAAAGCAACACCGCATACAATGGAATCCAAAACAAACGACCCGTGATGTAAGGCATAATTACATCAAGAAGATCATTTCTCCAGTGATGAATTGCAAGAAAAAGTGTGTGGTCGAAATTGTTGAGCGCTTCCAGCATTAGGGTAAAAGTACGAATTGCCTGAAAAGAATTTTGAATGATATAGCATTCACAATTCGTACATTCGTTTTGATTCGTAATTCGTCCCCCATGCAATTCTTCACCGATTTCGGAAAAGGTATTTCTTATCATTTCAAAGCATGTCGTTTCATCGCGAAACATAATCTGTGGGGATATTTCCTTTACCCGATCGTCATCATGGCGGTGCTGGTCATTTTAGGATTCTGGTCGACCTTTGCTTTAGGGGCGGAAATAGCGGATAAAATTCTTGCACTCATTGATATTCCTGATCCGGGAGAAGGCTGGCTGCATTGGGTGCATCTCATTCTCACTTTTGCGATCGGGCTGATTTTAAAAGTTTTGTTGCTTTTCATCTTCGGAGCATTATTAAAATTTATTGTCCTCATCCTCTGCTCACCGATCATGGCTTTATTATCGGAGCGAATAGATGAAATAAATTCAGGACAAAAATTTCCTTTTGTGCTCAGCCAGTTTCTCTATGATATTTTCCGGAGCATTCTCGTCACATTCCGCACCATGTTTTTTCAAACGCTCATTTTTATCGCCTGCATTTTTATCGGATGGATTCCCATTCTCGGCTGGATCGTTGTTCCTTTTTTATGGGTCGTAAGCTGGTATTTCCTCGGTTTCAATATGATGGATTATACTTACGAAAGAAGAAAAATGAACATCTCAGCAGGCGCAAGCTTTACACGAAAGCACAAAGGAATCGCCATCGGAAATGGAATGGTTTTTTCTCTTTTATTATGGATTCCATTTGTCGGCATCGCCCTCGGACCGGTCATCTCCGTTGTAGCAGGAACCCTCGCAACGATCGATGCTTTGGAGAAAGATTCGCCTGGGAAATAATGTGCTAATTTGCTAATGCGGTAATGTGCCAATCGTTGTA
>JBKJMR010000220.1:0-2803 GCA_046596275.1 Bacteroidia bacterium
TGTTGACGTCAACAAAATGGTCGGAATTGGAAGCAGTTCTCAAAGAGAAATCGAAGATATTGCATTAACAAGGTATGCATGTTATCTTATTGCTCAGAACGGAGATTCAAACAAAAATGAAGTTGCATTTGCACAAACTTATTTCGCTGTACAAACGCGCAAACAAGAACTAATTGAAAAGCGGCTACTTGATATTGCCAGGGTAAATGCACGAGAAAAACTTACAAAATCTGAAAAGAAGCTTTCTTCAATAATTTATGAAAGAGGTGTGGATCATAAAGGCTTTGCAATTATTCGGAGTAAAGGAGACCAGGTTTTATTTGGCGGAAACTCTACACAAACAATGAAGTTGAAATTAAAAGTTCCCGAAAATAAGCCACTGGCAGATTTCTTGCCTACGCTCACAATAAAAGCTAAAGATTTCGCTAATGAACTGACCAGTCATAATGTTGAAGTAAAAGATCTGAAAGGGGTAAATTCCATTTCAAATGAACATGTTGAAAATAATAAAGCCATAAGAAAGATACTTTTAAATAGGGGAATTAAACCTGAAGATTTACCCGCAGATGAAGATGTTCAAAAAGTAAAACGAAGATTAGCAGGAGAAACAAAAAGAATTTCAAAACCAGCCACAATTAAAAAAACGAAATAATTTTAATATTATGGGATTAAGCATTCATTATAACGGACGTTTTAAAAACGGTGCATCATTGACTGAAATGATCGATGAATTAGAAGACATTTCTAAAATTTACAATTGGAAATATCACATCTTCGAAAGAGAATTTCCTGCACAGAAAACAGACGACACCACTCATGACGGAAAAATCTATGGTATGTGCTTTACGCCAACCAACTGTGAAACAGTTTCTATAAGTTTCCTTTCTAATGGGAGAATGAGCGGTGCGATGCAATTGCATCTTTGGAATGATGCGATAGATGAAAAAGAGAAGGAATACCTGTATATGCTATTTACAAAAACACAATTTGCAGGAAGTGAGATTCACATGCTTATCATTCATTTGCTGAAATACCTTAGTCCAAAATATTTTTCTGAATTCAATATGATCGATGAGGGTCAATATTGGGAAACCGGCGACAAAGAATTGCTGCGCGAAAATTTTAAAAATTATACTGATCTCATAAACGGTTTTTCAGCAGCGCTTCAAAGTATTCCTAAAGATCCTGAGGAGAATATAGAATCGTACCTGCTGAGGCTCGCCAATCTGCTTAAAAACAAAAAATAGTCAGGCACTCATCTTTTCTTCCTGCTAAACAGAATCAGCAGATATATAAAGCTCGTAAGCGGTGTAAGCGCCAGGCCAAGGATAAACCAAAGCCAGAAATTAAACGTGCGCTTTTCAGTCCTGCTCCTGAATGCGATAATAAAGGCAAGAATAAAATCAAGAAAAACGTACAGGATAATATCGCCTATCGTGATCACAAAAAGGCTGCCCCGGAAAGTAGTAGTACATCCCGAAAGAAGGATAATCGAAAGAGCAAGAAAATAAGAAGAACGCTTTTTCAGCATAATTGGTCGTAATGTTTTCAGGTACTCTAAAGGTCTGAAAATTTCCAAGCAGTGTTTGAGTTATATTTTAAATTTTAGAACCGCTTTGTAACATTTTACAAATACCGGTATCTAACTAGCAAATGAACTCAAAAACCAAAACCATGAAAATCGTTGCTTGTTCTCTCTTTTTAAGTATTGCTACCTTATTTTCCGTCACTGCTTTTGCTGAAAACACCTATCCATTTGAAGTAAAAGTGACAGGAACAGGAAGCTCATCAATAATTTTTATCCCTGGTTTTGCTTCTTCCGGTGATGTTTGGAATGAAACAAAAGCAGCTTACGAAAAAGATCATACTTGTTATACATTAACGATGGCCGGATTTGCCGGTGTGCCTGCGCAGCCGAATCCTTCTTTTTCATTATGGGAAAAAGCTATTGCCGATTTTATTATTGAAAAGAAAATCAGCAAACCAATCATCATTGGTCATAGTATGGGCGGTGGACTTGCTCTTGCGATCGCTGCGGATTACCCGGATCTTCCTTCACAAATAATTATCGTAGATGCATTACCATGTCTCGGGGCAATGATGAATCCTGCTTACAAATCGATAGAAAATAACGATTGCAGTCAGATGGTTGCCAGGTATAAATCTATAAGTGATGAGCAATTCTACCAGATGCAAAAATCCACCATTCCTACTTTGCTCGCTGATACTTCGCGGCAGGAAGAAGTGGTTCAATGGAGCGTAAAATCTGACCGCACCACTTTTGCCACAATGTATTGCGATTTTTTAAATACAGATCTGCGCGAAAAGATTTCCACGGTGAAATGCCCTTCGCTTATCCTGATGAATCCTTCGTTCGGAGCTTATCCTTCTTCTGTCAATGAGCAGTACAAAAATCTTAAAACAGCTCAGATTCATTATGCTAATAAAGGACTTCACTTTATTATGTTCGATGATAAGGAATGGTACATGAATGAATTGAGTATGTTTATCAGGAAATAAAACACGAATGACATTCGAAGAAATATACCAGGCCTACTGGCAGAAAGTCTTTCGTATCTGCATGGGATATGTGAATGATTCAGATTGGGCAAAAGATATTGCACAGGAAACATTCATCACTGTCTGGCAGAAATTACCCGGATTCAGAAATGAATCTGCCATCGGCACATGGATCTTTCGGATTGCTTCTAATCAATGTCTGCGTCAGCTGGAGAAGCAAAAACGAATGCCCAAGTCAGAATTGCCTGAACAGATAGAAATACAGCAGGATAATTCGAACGAA
>JBKJMR010000234.1:0-3451 GCA_046596275.1 Bacteroidia bacterium
TAACCCTCAAAGGGTTTCAAACCCTTTGAGGGTTAATAAATATACCTTGTTAAATGATTTTTCTTCCGATTGCTTTTGCGACAGCCTTCAGCGAGCCGGTGAGTGCGCGGAATTCGTCGTGGTTTAATTGTTGTGATGCATCCGATTTTGCTTCTTTCGGATTCGGATGAACTTCGATGAGCAAACCATCAACGCCCATAGCAGTACAAGCGCGTGCGAGATCAGGAACGCCGTATGCATAACCGATCGCGTGACTTGGATCGAGGATGATCGGGAGATTGCTGTGCTCTTTCATCCACGCAGCGCCGCAAAGATCGAGCGTAAAACGTGTTTTGGTTTCGAATGTGCGAATGCCGCGCTCACATAAAATTACGTTTGGATTTCCACCCGCGAGAATAAATTCTGCGCACTGTAAAAATTCCTGCAGCGTTGTTCCGAATCCGCGTTTAAGCAAAACCGGTTTCTGTGTTTTTCCGCAACGTTTGAGAATTCCATGATCATACATCGCCTTCGCACCGATCTGGATGATGTCGGCGTATTCGATAATGTCTTCAACGTTTGTCGCGTCACGCACTTCAGTGATGATTTGCAAACCGTGTTTTTCGCGCATTTTCGCAAGCAGCTTTAATCCTTCCACGCCCATTCCCTGGAACGTGTACGGGGAAGTGCGTGGCTTAAATGCACCGGCGCGCATAATGGAAATTCCCATCTCTTTCAAAAGCAGCGCGCTCTCTTCAATCTGCGCTTCTGATTCTACAGAACAAGGTCCGGCAATAAGTGCAGTGTGATTTGTGCTGCCACCGATCTTCACGCCATTGATATCGATTGTGCGTGTTTCGCTTTTCCATGCGCGGCTCGACAATTGCATATCGTCGTTAAGCACGGTTACGCGTTCAATATCTTTTTCATATTTCGACTCCAGCGTTTTTGTGGAGGAAGATGTGATCAAAACAAATCCGCCATCATAATGGATGCAGAATGCTTTTACTTCCTGCGCGATTTCCTGTGCGCGGGCTTCGTTGATGGATCTTTTTAATTCAATTACGATAATTTTATTTGTTCAATGTTTGTTCGAGCGCAGTCGAGAACGCTCGTAAAGAAGTATTTCTAATTTTAGCGTTCCCGACTACGCCCGAACAAACAATTTATGCTTCTCCTTTAACAAGATTAAAAAATGTCAAAGCACCAGTTACATCATTATCATTATTCACCACCGGCAAATAAGTAATTGGAAATTCCTTCGATTTGATCAGGCGAATTAATTCTACGACAGTGGCATTTTCATTCACAGTTACAGGCGTGCGATTCGTAATTTCATTTTCGGAAATTGTATTCAGATCATGAATGTGTTTTAACAAACCTTTGCGCACATCTGCATTACTGATAATTCCTTCCAGCTTATTTTTAGCATCCACGAGAATCGAGAATCCCATTTGATATTCTTCGATGCTGCGAAGTACATTTTCAAAACTGCGCTGGCCCGGGCGAAGAACAGGAATCTCATCAATATTCATCATGAAATCTTTCACCTCGAAATGTGATTCGTTCTCCAGCGTTTTTAAGTTCAGCAATGCAAAACCAATGCTTTCTGCTTTGAATAAAAACGAACCGGAAACAGAAGCATAAACGCCCATGTTACGCAGGATGAAAGAAACTTCTCCATTCACTCCGCCATCCACATGAATGCGTTTTTCGGGATAACGTTTTTTAAACATGCGGATCTTGCGGAAAATATCTTTGTTGAAAGCACCGCCGCTTTTTCCGGGAATTGTTGCCATCATCAGAATAAAATCAAAACGATCGGCGTATTGATCGAACACATCAATTTCTGAAACAGCAGTGATAGCTAGTCCGAGTTTTCCTTTGATGGTTGAAGGAATTTCTAATTTACCCGGAAGATCTTCGTACTGGAAAGTGACGTAATCGCAAGGTGTTTTTTCGAGCAGGGGAAAATATTTCTCCGGTGTATTTGAAATGATGTGAAGATCAACAGGCGTTTTGCTCCATTGGCGGATCTTTTCAATATCGTCAAACACTTTCGGATCGTCGTTGCAATCGACATGAAACATTTCAATACGATGTGCGTCGAGATCACGAACAACCTGCTCAAGATCTTTGGTGGTGGAGTAAATAGAGGCCGATATTTTCATAGAGTGAAATCGGGCGTAAAGGTAAGGGGAAAAGTGAAGGAAAAAGAGTGTTTAGTTTGGAGTGTTTAGTTCGGAGAAAGCTTTGTTATCTCCGAACCAAACACTCTAAACTCCCCAACAAACAATTATGTGAAAAACATGTAGCTGACAAGGATGGCGCAAACGATTCCTGCAAGATCTGCAAGCAAACCGGCTCCGATTGCATAACGTGTATTTTTAATTCCTACCGAGCCGAAATACAATGCGACGATGTAGAAAGTTGTATCGGCAGACGCGTAGATGACCGAAGCTAATCTTCCGACAAAGGAATCAGGGCCGTGCACTGTCATTGCATCAATGGCAAGGCCTTCCGTTCCGCCGCCGCTTAATGGTTTCATAAACGCCACAGGTAAGGCCGGAACAAAACGAGTGTCTATCCCCATCAGCTCAAACAATAATGTAAAAGCTTGCACTAGATAGTCCAGTGCACCGCAGTTTCGGAAAACACCAATTGCAACAATCATTGCGACGAGATAAGGAACAATTCTGATAACTGTAGCAAAGCCATCCTTAGCTCCTTCAATAAATGCTTCGAACACATTCACTCTTTTTATCATCGCAGCAAAAAAGAAAGAACAGATTATTCCCAGAAGAATAAAATTGCTACCCACTGTCGATACTTCACTTCGTATATCGGGCGGAAGCGTTCTGAAAAACCAGATAAATCCAGCAAAAAACAAAATTCCGCCGCATATCCAGGAGATAAGGTATTTGTCGAAAAGCCGCTGACGAAGTGCGACAACAATAAGACCGATCAAAGAAGCGCAAAACGAAGCAATCAGGATGGGAATAAAAACATCTGTCGGATTTGCTGCGCCGTTTGCTGCACGCAGTCCCATGATCGTTACCGGAATCAATGTAAATCCCGCGGTGTTCAATGCCAGGAACATGATCATCGGATTGGAGGCAGTTTCTTTATCCTTGTTCAGTTCCTGCATGCTTTCCATTGCCCTTAATCCCATAGGTGTGGCAGCATTGGAAAGTCCTAACATGTTTGCGGAAAAATTCATTACAATTTGTCCTTGCGCAGGATGACCATCCGGAATTTCTGGAAAAAGTCTGCGAAAAAACGGGCTGATGATTCTGCTGAGAAAATTAATCGCTCCTGCCTTTTCTCCGACTTTCATCACACCCATCCATAATGTAATTACTCCACCTAATGTCAACGCAACCGTAAATGCAGCTTTCGCCGAAGCAAATGTTCCAACTCCAATGGTAGAAAACACATGCATATCAGCCGGATTATGACTGATAAAATAGCC
>JBKJMR010000310.1:0-2865 GCA_046596275.1 Bacteroidia bacterium
TGAAAATGATAGATGTGAAGGCAACTATAGCTAGGAGAAATATCTTATTTTTCATAATTATTTATATCCGCAAAGCTAATCATCAACCCTGAATGGAACCACAACTTTTAAAATCCAATCAATCTGCTGCTCTTTAAATTGCGCCGGCTTCCACGGTGGCATGGCGCTGATCAATCGTTTGGCTTCTGCAATGAATTCCGGATTTTCATTTGGAGCTTTTACATTGGTGATGTCTGAAATGGTTCCGTCTTTCCCGATGCGGAAGGTGATTTCTACTTTTCCTTCCAATCGTTTTTCTAATGCGCTTGCAGGATAACGAAGACTGTCTTTTAGATAATTATGGAACTGAATTATTCCACCCGGATAAACAGGCATTATGATTTTTGCAATGGATTGTTCGAGATAGTTTATTTCCGGATCAATTAATCGTTCAAGCGGAATTGCTTTTACACAGTATTTTTTTTCGATGTATCCTAACACTTCTAAAATGTGAAATCCGAATTGCGTTTCAAAAACAACTACAGTTCCAACAGGATTATCAAAGCTTGCGTCTTTAAATGCTTTTACAAATCCGCTTCCTCGTGTGAACCAACCGTAATTTCCGAGGTTGCCTGTTTTAGATCCGTTATCATCCGTAAATTTCATAAGCAGATCAATCATTTTAGATTTACCGCTATTGATCACTTGAAGCAAACTATCTGCTAATGCTTTTGCTGCTGCTCTTGATCTCCTCACTTCAGGTGCTGCGCGTTCTGCTCCCCTGTAAGCGATTAAAATATGCCGCGCCATTGCAGAATCTTCACCCAAACCTTTCCATTTCACTTTATAAATGCCGGCAATGTTTCCTGTAACGTAAGGTCCGATAACGTCATCGATCTTTGCATTTACAAAATCAATTTCTGCATTTCCCGGGTAACCTGATTTACAAAACATCACTTCCTGTCCGAGTATTTTGCTTGCCGCACCGCGTTTTACAACTGAGGTTACATTATAAATATCCGAATACAAAGAAGCGAATGCAGAATCAGCATTTCGTTTTTGTGTTTTGAATACGGGTTTGATCTTATTCAATTCAGCAATACGGATAGCAGTAAGTGAATCGGAATAGGTTTGATTCTGTGAATGAAGATTCAACACAGCTACAATAAGAAATAAGAGGGATAAAATATTTTTCATTGTACCTGATGCTCGTTTTATTTTGCACGTTTATTTTTACCTTTTCCTACAAGCACAAACTTGACAGGCTGAACCATTTCTATCCGAACCGGCTTTCCATTTTGCATTGCAGGTTTCCATTTCGGCATGCCACTGATTACCCGAATCGCTTCTTTTGTCAGACCCGGCGCACCTGCAACCCCTTTCGCTTCTTTTATATTGGAAACCGTTCCATCCTTTTCAATTACAAAGCTGATATAAACCGTTCCCTGCTTATTTAATTCTTTTTCTATCACCGGGTATTTCACATTCTCCATTAGGTATTTAGAGATACCGCCGGGAAACTCAGGCATCACATCTGCAAATGTCCGCACTTCATTCGTGTCGGGTACTTGTGCCTGCAAAGCTGTATCTGCTTCGCCTGAATGGATCACCCTGAATATTGAAGGCGTTGCTTGCGGAACATATGAAATTGTAATTGTTGTTGTATTCTGCGCTACTGCACATAGTGAAATGAAAACAGTCAACATCGCGGGGAGAGTTTTGTTTTTCATGGTAGGAAGATTTTGTATTTTTTTTAATTATTATAATCTGAACCTGACAGGTTGTTTTACTTCTACACGTACAACCTGGTCGTTAATTTTTCCGGGCGTCCATTTCGGCATAATTGAAATTACCCGTATCGCTTCTTTTGTAAATTCAGGAGCGCTATTCACTTCTTTTAAGGGTTTTATGTTTGTGATCGATCCGTCCTTTTCTACAATGAAACTCATATAAACTGTTCCTTCTTTACATCCCGCACTACACGTTCCGATGCAGTACTTAATATTTTTTGTCCAAAATTTATTCAGCGAATCGCGTCCACCGGGAAATTCAGGCATTACTTCTGCATAGGAATATACAGCTGTGTCAGTAGTTGTACTATTTTCCAACACAAATCTTACAGGAATAATCATTGGATAGTCAACCGGATTTCCATCCTGATCTTCGGCAGGCTTCCATTTAGGCATTCCACTAATTACACGGATTGCCTCTGTTGTAAAACCCGGACCATCGGGTACACCTCTGGCTTCTTTTATACTGTCTAACGATCCATCAGCCTTCACAATGAAACGAATGTAAACTGTTCCCTGTATTTCCCTTTGCTTTTCGTCAGCAGGATATTTTATATGCTGTTTCAAATATTCCAAATGACCTAATGGACCATTAAGCTGTGGTTGATCACCGATAGGCCAGCCACATATAATTATTCGTTTTCCAACTGAAGAATCTTCTGCAGCAGGTATAGTTTGTGAATAACCACAAAACGAAACCAAAACAAAAAATATAACCAGCAGACTTTTCAAACGCATATCCTTTTTACTTTAAAACAAATTGTATCGGTTGCGTCATCTGCACACGAATAGGTCTTCCTCTGAATTTACCCGGATTCCATTCAGGCATACTCATGATCACACGCACAGCCTCGGTGCTCAAACCCGGTGCGCCGTTTACTTCTTGCACTACTTTGACATTTGTAATAGCACCGTCTTTTTCAACTATAAAGCTGACATAAACTATTCCTTGTTTGCCTTTATTTTTTTCTATTACCGGATAACGAATTGAATCCTGGAGATATTTATCGAATGCTGCCTGGCCGCCGGGAAATTCGGGCATAAAACTGGTTGAATCCAACTCAAAATTCGGTGGAGGTGGTGGTGGTGGTGGTGG
>JBKJMR010000425.1:0-10908 GCA_046596275.1 Bacteroidia bacterium
GGAAGAAGGAAAACCTGAAGAGAAGGAAGAAGGCCAGGCTGAGAAAAATACAGAGAAGAAAGAGGAGAAAAAAGCGCAACCGGTAGCAGAAAAAAAATCGGCGCCGGTAAAACAAGAAACATCTCAGCAGGAAGAATCTGATGAGACGAGCAATGACGGAAGAATTAAGGCTTCTCCGCTTGCGAAAAAGATGGCGGATGAAAAAGGAATTGATCTGCAAAGCATACAGGGAAGCGGCGGACATGGTCGCGTGATCAAACGTGATATTGACGCATGGCATCCTTCGCGCATTCCGCCGGTGATGCAGTTTTCAAATAACGCTGCAAACGCGAAAGAAGGATTTACCGAAGAGAATGTTTCGCAGATGCGCAAAACGATTGCGAAACGTTTATCGGAAAGTAAATTCAACGCGCCGCATTTCTACCTGACAATGGAAATTGACATGGAGAATGCAGTGAGCGCACGTGAAGCGATAAACTTAATGGCTGCGCCTGCGAAAATTTCTTTCAATGATATGGTGATCCGCGCTTGTGCTTCTTCTTTGCGCCGTCACCCGAAAGTAAATTCTTCGTGGCTGGGCGATAAGATCCGTTACAACCAGCATGTTCATATTGGTGTTGCTGTTGCGGTGGAAGATGGACTGCTTGTTCCGGTTGTGCGTTTCGCCGATCAGAAATCATTTGCGCAGATCAATGCGGAAGTGAAAGAGCTGGCAACAAAAGCAAAGAATAAAAAATTGCAGCCTTCGGAATGGAAGGAAATACATTTACGATTTCCAACCTCGGCATGTTCGGCATAGAAGAATTTACTGCCATCATTAATCCGCCTGATGCATGCATTCTTGCTGTTGGCGGAATCAAAGAAGTTCCGGTTGTGAAAAACGGACAAGTTGTTCCGGGCAAAACAATGAAGGTTACCTTGTCGTGTGATCACAGAGTTGTGGATGGTGCAACGGGAGCGGCGTTTCTGCAGACGTTGAAGATGATGTTGGAAAATCCGGTGACGATCTTAATGTAAGGGATAGCCTGTACCATGGGACATCTCAGTAGAAGTGATCTGGTGATCTGGTAACTGGGTAATTGAAAAAAGTAAAGGAATAAAGGAATTTCGCAGTTGATGAGTTGAGAAGAAATAATTATTTGGCTTTTTGTATCTTAGTGTTATGACGACTGCATTAAAAAATATTTTTTCGAAATTAAGCAAGATGCCGGCGGCGGAACAAAACGCTATTGCTGCATTACTTAAAGAAGAGATTGCCTGGGAAAAATCTTTTTCTTCATCCCATAAAGAGCTCTCTGCCCTTGCTGCTGAAGCAATGGGGGAATATAAAAAGGGAAAGACTCAATCTCTGAAGCTTAAGTGAATTCTCTCACAACAGAAAAATTCAGACGGGCTTATGAACTGCTGCCCGAAAACATTCAGACTGCTGCAAAACAGGCTTACCATCTCTGGAAAGAAAGCCCTTCGCATCCAAGCCTTGCATTTAAATTAATTCATTCGAGCGAACCTAATTTATTCAGTCAGAGTTGGATTGTCGTATCGTGCGATTGGTGTTAAGCAGAAAAATACATTGATCTGGTTTTGGATCGGTTCTCATGCTGAATATGATAAAATGATTAAGCGGCTTTAGGGATTGCGCTGATTACGCAGATGGTATAATGGAGATATCCGGTACCATGGGACATCTCAGCGCATGGGATTTAGTAATCTGGTAATCTGGTAACTGGGTAATTGGAAAAATAAAAAGTAAAATTAATGGCTGACAGAAATTCTGTCAGCCATTAATTTTTTCTAGATGTTACAAATTGCCAATGTGCGCATGGCCTTCGTGCGTTAATCACCCAGTTACCAGATTACCAGATTACCAAATCACTCGCAGGAAAATTTTCTTAAACGAAAACTTCGGCGAATTATTGCAGGGACTTTTTTTAGTTTTCGTTGCGCAATAAGTTTTTAACACTTTCCGTTTGATGCGTGGTATAAACACAAAACATCAAACACTATGAAACGCTACCTTTTTCTTTTCATTCTTGCTGCGGCATTTTCTTCTTGTAAAAAAGACGTTGATGAAGATTGTCCGGAGCCAACGCCAACACCAGCTACAACTGCAAGCAATTATTTCAAGCTGCAGATTGGAAATTATTGGGTGTACGATCAATATACGATCGACACCAATAATGTTGAAACTCTTACGGGCCACGACAGCGCATATGTTTGGGGCGATACTGTTATTAATGGGAATACTTATTTTAAGTTTTTCGATCATTATGCGACATGGCTTTTGCGTGATTCTGTAGGATTTATCATTGATAATACCGGCTATGTTTATTTTACAAATGCCATTTTTAATATGCCGGTTTCTTTTACTTTCTACGGATCAAACATCGGTTATTCCGAATCGATGACATTGTCTCAGCAGGTGTCAGTTACTGTTCCTGCCGGCACATTTACATCCTACAACTGGCAAACCAAAGTCACACTTGTTGATCCTGCATATCCATGGGCGCCGGTCCGTTATGCGCATGACTATTATGCCGAAGGAGTTGGAAAGGTGAAGGATGCCTATCTCTTCATCGGTTCGCCCCACCGGTACGAAAGAAGGCTGAACCATTACTATGTGCAGTGAAAAAATCTGGTAATCTGGTAATCTGGTAACTGGGTAATTGAAAAAATAAAAGTAAAAATTAATGGCTGACAGGAATTTCTGTCAGCCATTAATTTTTGCAAGATGTTATCAATCGCCAATGTGCGCATGGCCTTCGTGCGTTAATCACCCAGTTACCAGATTACCAGATTACCAAATCCCATATGCAGGCAATCTCACTCCTCCTTGGATGCAATTCCGGCCATGAGCGTACCGTTTTCATAATGTGCGTTGACCTTCGTGCGTTAATCACCCAGTTACCAGATTACCAGATTACCAAATCACTCACTAAGGTAATCTTTCTTTTCTCTAGAAGCGGATGCCTATCATCAGCGCATCATCCGTTTGTTCGTTTTGGCCTTTCCAGCTGTCGAACAATTCTTCTACTTGCCGCGATTGATCGTGGATGGAAAGTGCGGAGATGGTTATTATTTTTTCGCGCAATCTTTTTGTTGTGAGTTTTTTGTTTTGTTCGCCGCCGAACTGGTCGACAATTCCATCGCTGTATAAATAGAGACAATCATCTTCTTCATATGGAATAAGAATTTCTTCGAAGTGTTTTGTCTCCGTGCGTAATCCGCCGATGGAAAGTTTGCTTCCTTTAAATTCTTCGAGCTTTCCGTTGTGCATAAAAATTGCAGGACGTTTTGCGCCGGAAAAATTGATTCCTTTTTTCGATCTGCCAATAAGAATAATTGAAATATCCATTCCATCCTGAACCAATCCGCGGTGTTCTTTTTCCTGTCGCAATGTTGAAGTTAAACGCAGATCCAATTCGTCAAGAATTTTTCCGGGTGCAATGATTTTATTTTCAATGACGATTTGATTCAATAAATTACTTCCGATAACCGTCATGAAAGCGCCGGGAACTCCGTGGCCGGTACAATCTGCAACTGCGAGAATGTAACGGTTGTCATTGAGCGAATGAAACCAGAAAAAATCTCCGCTTACAATATCTTTCGGCCTGTAAAAAATAAAGGAAAGCGGAATATCACGCTGCACACGATCTTCGGGAGGGAAAACGGCCTCCTGGATTCGTTTTGCATATTGAATGCTTGAAAGAATGTCGTCGTTCTTTGATTCTAATAAACGATTGGAAGATTCGACCAGTTTTTTTTGTTTATGAATTTCCTGCTCGGCACTATTGCGTGTAACAACAGAGCGGTAAATAGTATAAACACAAAGTGCCAGCGGAAGAAAAACAAGAATAGGCTGACTTTCGGGAAGCTGATCAGGTGGTGTTTCAAAATCGAACAACGAATAATCCGAAACCTCATTTAGCAGCCCGAATAAAATCAGCACCGCGCTGTAAATTGTAACGATCCATCCCGCGCGCGTACCCAGCACCAGGAATGAAAAAAGAATGATCAGCATGGTCCACAAAGCGCCTTCCTGGTCGAATTCAAAATTCTCCATCACCATGTGCGCAAAGCCTACAACAATTTGTTCGCCGATAAAAATATAGCCGGCGTATTTTACATTGCCTGTTTTTTTAAGCACCACAAACACCATCGGTAAGCTGATGACCGCGATTGTGGTGATGTAAACAAACCAGGTGTAGTGGTGCGCAATAAGATCGATGTAATACAGCGTCCCGAGCGCAAGAAAAAAAAGTGTGATATTAAACGTAAGGTCGAGACGTGCTTTTTCGAAAACATCATCTGTCTTCGCAACGGCATCACCGATAATATAATTCTTGAATCGGGTGAAAGGGTTCATGCATTGTAAAAGTAAAAATATTTGGTGACTGGGTGATTTGGTGACTGGGTGATTTGAGAAAAGTAATATGGAATCGCCCTTGGGAAATCGTCCCGTCATTAAATTCATCGCGATGAAAGTTCTCACGCCGATTTTCACAGAGTCCGCTGAAAGAGCGCAGATCCGTGCGGTCAATCACCCAGTCACCAAATCATCCAGTCATTAAATCACTACTTCTAAAAATGAAAAGTAAGTAATTGTAAATCGTACTTTTGTTTCCTATGGCAGGCAGCTTTCTCGACACTCCTATTGAATACCTGAAAGGCGTTGGTCCGGAGCGTGCGAAGTTGCTGAAGACGGAATTTGCCATTCATACATTCGGCGATCTGTTGCGCTGGTATCCGTATCGTTATGTCGATCGCACACGGTTTTATAAGACGAATGAAGTTGCAGAAATGGTGCAGACCGGTGATCTTCCTTATGTGCAGCTGCGCGGGAAAATTCTGAAATTAAATTCACCGGAAGGACAGTCGAAAGTAAAACGTATGACGGCGCAGCTGGTTGATTCGGCGGGCAGCGTGGAGCTGGTTTGGTTTGCCGGATTAAAATGGCTGCAGGGTAAATTTAATCCGCAATCGGAATATGTTGTATTTGGCAAGCCGACTGTTTACAATGGAAGAATAAATATTGCGCACCCCGAAACAGAAGAAGTAACAGAAGAGAATTTAAAACGTGCGAGCGCCTTGCAACCGATGTATTCATCTTCGGAACGTTCTAAAATACGAGGACTCGATTCAAAAGGCATTTTAAAATTACAGAAAGTGCTTTCGGCAATGCTTGAAAAACAAATTCCGGAATCGCTGCCGCAAAATGTGATTGATAATTTGAAATTGCTTACGCGTGAAGAAGCATTAAAAGAAATTCATTTTCCTTCCTCCACAAAAATGCTTCAGCGTGCAGAGGCGCGTGTGAAGTTTGAAGAGTTTCTACACATCCAGCTGCGATTGCTTCGTGTAAAAATGATGCGCCAGGAAAATGTGCAGGGATGGAACTTTGAAAAGGTCGGAGAGAAGTTCAATTCCTTTTTCAACGATTACCTTCCTTTTCCATTGACAAATGCGCAGAAACGTGTGATCAAAGAAATACGTGCGGATATGGGAAGCGGTAAACAAATGAACCGTTTGCTGCAGGGTGATGTTGGAAGTGGAAAAACAGTTGTTGCATTAATGTGCATGCTCATTGCGAATGACAATAATTTTCAGGCATGCTTAATGGCGCCGACAGAAATTCTTGCGGTGCAGCATTTTCAAACGTTGCGGGAATTACTCCAGGACATGCCCGTTCATATTGGATTGCTGACAGGGAATACAAAAACAAAGGACAGAAGAATTCTTCACGAATCATTGCGCTCGGGTGAAATGAATGTTCTTATCGGCACACACGCGCTGATTGAAGATGAAGTGCAATTTAAAAATTTAGGTTTGGTTGTGATCGATGAGCAGCACCGTTTTGGAGTAGAGCAACGTTCGAAGCTGTGGAAGAAAAATACAAATCCACCGCACGTGCTTGTGATGACCGCCACACCGATTCCGCGCACATTAGCAATGACTTTATACGGCGATTTGGATTCATCTGTCATTAATGAATTGCCGCCGGGAAGAAAACAAATCAAAACCGTTCATTATTATGACTCGCAACGGCTTCGTGTTTTCGGATTTATGAAAGAGCAGATTCTCGCCGGGCGTCAAATTTATATTGTCTATCCATTGATTGACGAAAGCGAAAAAATGGATTACAAAAATCTGATGGATGGTTATGAAAGCATTTCGCGGGCGTTTCCATTGCCGCATTTTCGTGTGAGCATTGTACACGGACAAATGAAACCTGCCGATAAAAATTTCGAGATGCAGCGTTTCGTAAAAGGCGAAACGCATATTATGGTGGCAACCACAGTAATTGAAGTCGGCGTAAATGTTCCGAATGCTTCTGTGATGATCATTGAAAGTGCAGAGCGGTTCGGATTATCGCAGCTGCATCAATTGCGCGGGCGTGTGGGAAGGGGCGCAGAACAATCGTTTTGTATTTTGATGACTTCTGCAAAACTTGGAAAAGATTCAAAGCTGCGTATGGAGACCATGGTGCGTACGAATGACGGTTTTGAAATTGCAGAAGTAGATTTAAAATTGCGCGGTCCCGGCGATATGGAAGGAACGCAGCAAAGTGGTTTGCCCGGATTACGCCTGGCAGATATAACGAAAGACGTTGCCATACTTCAGCATGCACGCACCGTTGCTTCTGATATTCTCGATGATGATCCAACGCTTGGAAAAGAAATTCACGCTGGATTATTGCAAGAGATGAAACGCGAGCAGAAGAGCTCTGTCAACTGGGGGCGCATTTCGTAGGCCGAAGAAAAATTTCCATTTCCATTTTAAATTTAATGATGTATCCGGAGGCAATTATATGTTGCCGCGCTGGTTTGATATAATTTGCGTAAAATTTAAATTGCCTGATATTCATTGTTATATGTAAATAATTGCTTAAATTCATGGTAAACTATTTGTTTACTATTTAAACTAAAGTTATGTTTGAAGGCAACTAATTATTGCCCATATGAAAAACACACTTTTTCCCATCTGCTTTATTTTAGTCCTTCTGATTCCTGTTACAGGCAGTACACAATCGCCTGCGAAATGGAATGTAAATGGTAATACAGCGTCTGCCAATGATTTTTTAGGAACGACAAATAATCAGCCGGTTATTTTCTTTACAAATAATACGGAGAGAATGCGTTTGAAATCAACAGGAGAGTTGCGCATTAATTCGCTGAGCGGTTCGGGAAATAGTTTTGTGATGGCGAATAGTTTCGGAGACCTTCAGCGGATTGCTTTTCCGAATGATTCAAATAAAGTTTTAACCGGTGCCGGAACATTCCGGTCTATTTCTTCCTATAACATCTGGCAGCAAAATGGAAATTCAGTTTTTCTCCCGTCGGGAAATGTTGGAATTGGTATAAGCACACCGCAGTATAAATTAGATGTAAATGGTAATGCACATTTCAGCGGAATGCTTTATGCAAATGGAATTACGCTATTGAATAAGATGGAAGCTGATACAATTAAAGGTGCGGATATGATGGAGGTAAATAATAATCTTGAATTGTCGGGGGGCGCAATCAATGAAATTTATACAAAAACAGGTGATCTGCGTTTGCAAAGTTACGCTGGTAATAATGGGAATTTATTTTTAGCTGCCGGCACTACAGGAAATGTTGGTGTCGGAACTTTTACTCCACAATATAAACTGGACGTAAGTGGCAATGCGCGTGTGACAGGAAAATTATACGCGTACAGAATTGTCGGAACGTTAGGAGATAGTCTCATCCGTTTTGGCGACAGCACAGTTGTGATAAATTACAATACAGGCAGGATTTTTAATAATTCATCTACCGCAGGATTCGGTCTCGGACAATCAGCTTTCGGAACAGGTGCGCGCTCCACTGCAATCGGCTATAGAGTTGTAAGCGGAACGGCGGCGGTAAATTCGGTTACCATTGGAACAGGGGTTACTAATGGTCCGCTATTTACCAATGTCGTTCCAAACTCTATGGCCGTTGCTTTTAACAGCACAGTGCCTACTTTATTTGTTGCCGGAGCAAATGGTGTGGGAACAATTGGTAAAGTAGGAATTGGAACTTCCAGTCCGCAAGCCGATTTCCAGGTGGGAAACGGTGTGCAGAAAGTTACTGCAGGTTCTTCGTATGGAATTGTGGGAACAAATGGAAATACATTCAGCAATGCTTATCTTGGATTTAACGTTGCACGCACAGGAAGCGGACAATGGAGCACTGAAAATGATGGCGGAGGAAATGGTGGTGTTGTGTTGCTTGGCGATATGGGCGGCGGATTGCGGGTTATAGGTTTGCCATCAACGGGTGCGACGAATCAAAATGTAAACGATCAGTTCATTGCTGATCATACAAAGCTATATGTGCGAAATGATGGAAGAGTAGTGATTGGTTCGGAAACAATGGTAAGTGGTCCGCGTGATGTGCTGACTACTTTATTAACTGTCGATGGAACTGTTGTTTGCAGAGAATTATTCGTAACACAAAACAACTGGGCTGATTCGATTTTATCGCCGGAGTATTCGTTGATGACATTCGATTCACTTGAAAGTTATTTGAATGTAAATAAACATTTGCCGGGTGTTCCGACAGAAGAAGAAATAAAATTAAATGGTTCCAATCTTGGTCAGACCGATGTTATCTTGCTCGCGAAGATTGAAGAGCTTACCTTGTATATGCTACAATTGCAAAAGCAAAATGCGGTGATGCAAAAACAAATTGAAGAACTTAAACAGAAGTAGGATGAGAATTTGGTTGGTATTTTTTATGCTGTTGAGTGTTGCCGGATTTTCGAAAGAGCGGGAGGATACGTTGTGGTCGCGGAATTCGATTCGGATGGAGATTGCAGGAAAATCCCTGTTAGGATTTCGTTTTGTGTATGAGAGAACTCTTTTAAAAAGACATCCAGAAAAACATCCGAAAGCTTTTACTTCTATTGAAGCTGGCATAAGTTATCCGGTAGGCTACTTGACAAATGTTATGCCTGGCTTTGGTATTAATAGGAATTGGAAAGTTTCACAAAAAGATAAAGTGTATTTCAATATTGGAATGTATGCCGCAACGTTAATTGCTTTGGAGCCAACTCCGAAAAATATCCGCGAGCTATATAAAGATTCGGTTGGAATTCCAACAGAAGTTATCAATCCAGTAGAGCCGTGGTTTTTTCTTGATATTGGAATAAAATATGTTTTCAATAGGGCTTTTCTTCAGTTGAATATTACGCCATTTATGTTTTATGACAGAGTTTATAATGATCGATTTTATGCTTACCCATGGTTAGGTATTTCAATGGGATTCAAACTTAGATAAAATGAAAAAATATATACTGCTTGTATTCTTATGGTTTTTTACTCTCAATCTAAAGAGCCAGAATAATTTAGTTCAGAATTATAGTTTTGAAAATGTAACAGGCACACTGGAATGTATTGTAGGTCCTACGCCTAGCTATCCAAATTGGATTACTCATGATCAGGAAGCGCTTGAGGACTATTGGAGTCAATTACCTCCATGGACAGTTCCTGAAATGGGAATTATTGCAATCGGAGCCGGCTCTTCTGATCATTTGTGTGACGGAGGGAATACGGGTGATAATTATGGTAGAATGCTTAATAGGGAATACATATGTGCACCTTTAGCTGGAGGTGGTTTGGTTTCCGGACAACGTTATTATATTGAGTTTTACATTAAGGCTACTTCTTCCTTATCTGATGTGGGTTTAAAGTTTTCCACTGCAAGACCCAAACAAGTCGGTTATCTCAAAATAAATATTGATGGAGATCCGAGTTTTGAAGTTGATAACAACGTCGTTTTTAATTATGTTACGTGGACCAAAGTCTCAGGATTTTATACTGCAGATAATAATTACACCTGGATAACACTTGGTTCATTCAATAAGGAAAAGGAAGACCAATCTACATTTGCAATCGACGACATCAAAATAATAGAATGGGTTCCGCAATGTCCAACGGTTCAGCTGTTAGAAAATTGGGATTACACCGGCTTCCAGGGAATTTTATTATCCGCCGGCGATTATCTGCATGCAGGTTTTAATGTCGGATCACCAAGAACAAACGGAAATGTAATTGTACAAGTTGGTTCGGAAGTAAGTTTCAAAGCAGAAAATGAAGTTGGATTGTTTGACGGTTTTGTTGCAGCTGATGGTGCTGAGTTTCATGCTTACAATGCGCCTTGTGGTTCCGAATGTTTTCCACCGTCGCCAGTTGCGGGAATTGCGGCCGATATTTGTGATGACACCCCTTATGAAATTGGTGAGCCTGCCGGATTTAATGAAACTTATTTATGGACTTCCAATCCTTCCAATGCAATAAATAATTTATCCTCGACCACAATTTCTAATCCTGCTTTTACACCGCCATCGAGTGGATCAGGCACAATTAGTTATACGGTTACCGCCACAAATGCATGTGGACAAACGGGAAGCAATTCTATCTCTATTCATTACGAAAACAATCCATCTTCAACAGCACAACTTTCGCTTTCTAATATTACGCTTGGTGATTTACCTTCCTTCGATGTGAATTATGATTCGCATGTGAAATCAGTAATGATCGAAGTGCTTGATGTTTCGCTTGCAACAACGTATTACTCTTCGACCTTTTTTGACGCAATTGATTTCAGCTGTTGTTCTTTTCCATGGGAATTACCGGTGAGCTTATCGCCGTGTTTGGATTATAAAATTCGTGTAACGGCAACAAACTATTGCACGGGTGCAACAACTTCGCAAATTATTGACTGGACAAGAAACAGGTCTGTAACGTTAACTGCATTATTACCAAATGTAATTACACCAAATGGCGATGGAATAAATGATCAGTTTTGTTTTCAGTTTACCGGTGCAAGCTCTTACACGCTGATTATAAATTCGCCATCAGGTCAGCCTGTGTTTGTTGCATCAAATGTTACTGCGTATCCTGTTTCC
>JBKJMR010000477.1:0-4316 GCA_046596275.1 Bacteroidia bacterium
ATTCGTGTTTCATACGATCGTTCTTTCTGCCAGGATTTATTCGTAATCTCAATTATTATTCTCAGCTAAATTTAATGGTAGATCACCCAACTAATTGTTAAGCACACGCAATAATTAAATTTCATCCTTCGATGGTTAGTTGTTTTCATCCGATAGGCTGCGCAATATCAGACATGGTTAACCACAGCCTTATTGGAATTGTTTTTAGAGCAACCATTTTTATTTAATTTATCTTCCACGAGTTCAATCAGATACAAGATTAGCTTTAATAAATCATGAAGGTATTTGAAATCATCCTATCAGTTTACCAATAGAAAACAGTTATCAGCACGTTTTGGTTTATCGATTGAAGGGGGAAATGAATGTGGATGCTATGTTTCAAAATAACACAACGTGTAGAGCTATTTCCCCAATGAAATTTTCTTCTTTTTCCGTAGGGGTAATAATTGTTTTTATCCGTTCCTATTATGACTGAATGCATTTTGCTATATATAAAAGGGATCAGAATTCGATACTACCGTGTGGCGCGTTAATTGCAGAGTTAGAATGGTACAATATAAGATCCTATTCACATGAATGTAGAATTGCTTGATTCAATACTGAAGATTGCACAGAAAGATAGCCAGGATGCATGCAGCAGGTCGGTTTCTCCAAGTGAAGTTTCGAATGAAACTGCTATTCCGAAAAATCTTTTGAGAGGTAAATTACGCGACCTGGTTTTAAGTGGACATCTTAAATATGTTGCCATTGGTAGTCACGCTGTAACAATCACGCCTGCAGGAATTGCAATGGCGAAGGTTGCTACCGTTGTTGAGTCTCCAAAAATCAGATCCATCGCTCCGGAACCAAAGACCGGGTTGTTTTCTTCTTTTGGATTCAGAAGAATGAAGGCTTAAATTGTCAGTGCCTGCGGATTTTATTTTTGTAGTTTGATTACTACGATTTTTCCTTTCTTCAATTTTGAGAAACACTGCGAATAACCATTGCGGATTTTCGCCTGAAGTCCTGAAAGTTTTTCTGCGACAAACAACTTCTTCCAACTTCTTCTGATTTTTTTTCTGCAACTGTTGCATAATTCAAATGGTTACCATAGCTTTGAAGTGCAAAGTACTTTGCATTGGATATAATTATTCATGATAATGCGCTTAAACTAGTGTAAAACAATTAAACCAACTCATCATGACACAGGAAAATAATTTAACAGCCCGGCCGATTAATCCGGTACTACTGGCTAAACGAATGTTGCTTGGCGGAGGAATTGCCTTGATCTTCATCTCTGTTTTTTTACTCAGAGTGGATGAGCCAAATCCGGCGTGGCCAAAATTCTGGATGGTGCGACCCTTACTAATTGTGACGCTGGCCGGGGCTGTGGGCGGACTGGTTTATTATTTCATGAATCATGTGCTTTATTACGGATGGAAAAAAGCTGTTGCGATTATAGTGAGCTTAATTGTTTACATCATCGGACTATGGATAGGTTTTGTTTTAGGATTGGTGGGCACGTTGTGGAATTAATAAAACAATATGTCCATTTCATCCACGCTTGAACGAATTCATTTTAAAGCAAAGCAAAAAAAAGCGCTGCGGTATTTTGCAGTCTTTAATCGCTTAGGTCTTGCTGCCGGATTTTTGCCTTCGGGTTTTATGAAAATTATGGGTGAGCGGTTTACTACTTTATCCGTCAATCACCCGATGGGCAATTATTTAGAAGCATTGCACCGAACAGGTTATTATTACACGTTTATCGGTGTCTTGCAGGTAAGCGCAGCAATTTTATTATTGATTCCACGCACAGCAACACTCGGAGCGCTGATCTATTTTCCGATCATCTTAAATATTTG
Source organism: Bacteroidia bacterium (assembly GCA_046596275.1). GTDB lineage: Bacteria > Bacteroidota > Bacteroidia > Palsa-965 > Palsa-965. The sequence goes on from JBKJMR010000477.1 coordinate 1,842, forward strand.
CATTCTGTCGTTTGCAGTGCGCTTTGAAGGCTCATTGCTTTCTTCACCGTTAATGGTGCTTGCGAATTTGTATTTGCTGTGTTGGGATTATGACAAATTGAAATTTATTTTTCCGTGGACGAAACAAAATGTTCCGCTAAGCTGATTTATTTCATCAAACCAATTATGAAAACAATATTGATAATTTGCATTGCTGCATTACTATCGACAGGCTGCTATGAAATTATGCCGCGCAATACATTAAAAGATTGCGGTCAACAATGCAAAGGAAGCGTTGACTCCATTGCTTGTTGTAATTTTTGTGATTGTATTCATAAAGAAGGTAAGCCGCTTGATTCGTGCCTGGATGAATTTGAAAAAGAAAAAAGGAAGCAGAGCAGGAGTTTGGAAGCGTTTTGAATGTCAATTTAGTTTCCTGCATCCACAATATCCCAACCGATTTTCGAGGTACCGGCTGCTGCATCCATCTTCAGGTTAAACGTTTTCCTTGATCCCGGAGGATAATATTCGCAGATGGTATATTGCTTCGTATCCAGCAGCGTTTCTGTTCGTGAATAAAAACGAACTTCAAGCACAACATCTTTATATGTGGCCACTGTTGCGGTATTTGAAATCGTTCCATCTACAACAAAACGTCCGAATAAATTTTTCCTATACGTACCGGTGGAAGATAAAAACTGCATCGGGTTTTGTTTTTCCTGCTGACCGAGCGTCATTTTTTGCTCTTCGTAATTTGCAGGTGAATATTCATCTCTTGCAGGATTTGTTGTACAGCCATATAACACTACCGCAGGGAAAAGCAGCAAGATTATTTTGAATTTTAGTGGCGTTTGTAAAAGTGGGATCATAAGCTGAAATGAAAATTCATTATCTGTTTTTTTGAGAGGCTTAAGGATGACATATTTTGCACGCTACATAACCTTTTGCAATTGCACCGGTAAGGGATATTGCTGTTTTTGATTTTTTTAATGACCTGCAGCTTTCCAAATGGTATTTTGTGCCTGTTGCAGTAATATAAACTGTAGCATCGGGTGATAGCACAGCCGGTTTTTCATTGCTACATTTATTATTCACGAATAAAATGGTAAGCAGAAAAAACAGGGATCGTACCATTGCGCTATATTCTTATTCCTAATTGTTTCAAAACAGAAGCAACAAATAGTTGACGGTAATGCGGAGGTGGCATTTCCTTTCCACAAAATTCAATTGCATCAATAATATGTTTTGCGTGCAAATTGGGATAATGCCGTTTTATTTTTTCCCTTAAATATTTTACCTCCCATTTTTCGGTGTAACAAAATTCGTTGGCTGTTCCTGCATTTTCTTTCAGGCTGTCGTAATCTTCCCAACTTTCAAAAACCGGATGCGCCATAAGTACAATTCATTTAATAATCTTCAAACATCAACCCCGGACAGAAGAATTAAAAATGTTTTTTGCGGACGTCCTTAATTTCTTTGTGAACAGGCTTATTTAACTTCACAAATGTTCCAGGTGCCGTTTTTTAATTCGAAAATATATTCTTCCGAAGGTTTGTGTCCTGATAATTGAATTTGCTGCTTTCTTAGTGTGCCGTTTTTTATTTTGTAAGAATATGTTCCGTCAATTCCACGAATATTTTGTTTGTAGGTAACATGCGCGTGAACTTTCTCTCCCGATTCATAAAGCGTGTCAATGGTGAAAGTCAATGGTAAAAGATTGATTAGCATAAAGGAATAGTTGAAAACCGTATCCCGTATAAGACTATGCTCATAACTGAAGGAATAAGCAGCTACAGTTGAAAGTCCATAGTTGTTATAAGGAGCGTCGCTGATGTTTATTCCAAGCGCTTCAATATTTTTGCTTCCGGAAATGCTGATTGCTTCACTTACGAAACGGTAATCATTTCGTTTGTAGTTGCTTGTGGTAAGGAAAACATTATATGCGCTGATCACTGAATCAACAGGAACAAGCTTTCCCTTTTCAATGATGATTTTTTTCTGAAGCTCGTTTTCTAAAGCCACCTGGAACGCTGTAGTTCTTTTTTCAATTGCGTTTTGCACGAGTTGTTTTGAGGGAAGTGGAAGGGTAGAGCAGGAATAATTTTTGTAGATAAAGAAGAGAGCTGTGAAGCATAACAAAAAATAAAAGGTTCTTAATGTAATCAGCTTTCTCCTGTTAGAATTGTCTTCTTTTTTCTTTGCGATAATTGCCTCGTATAATTTTTCACAAACAATATCTAACCCCTGTTCTGTAGAAATACCAACGTGATCAGAAATGATAGGATGATTTTGTTTTGCTTGTTCGAAACTGATTTTATGCCAGACAGGAAGAATGAGCTTCTTTTTTTGCTGTCTCTCCTTTTCAACAAACGTATAAAGCTCAATGATCGTCCAGTTTCGGATGTAAGAAGGACTAAGAATAAAAATGAAGTAATTTGAATTACGGAGTCCATCATTAATTACAGCAGAAATTGAATCGCCTACTTTTAATTCATT
>JBKJMR010000483.1:0-11712 GCA_046596275.1 Bacteroidia bacterium
CTAACGAACCGAACACGCAAGTAACGGATTCAATGAACAACCAACCGGAAATTGCAGCGGTTTCAGCACAGGCTGAAGAACAGGAGCAGGACAATCAACACGATGAGTTGCAACAAGCGGAAGATTTTTCCGACTTAGGCAAAGAGGAGTTGCTGAAAAGAATGGAGGAAGCATCCTCTAATTCAGATCCCGATCACGTAAAAGGAACAATTCAGAAGCTGAAAGAAACCTTCCGTTCACTCGTCAATGAGGAAATGGAAGCGAAACGACGCACCTGGGAAGCTAATCGTGAATCGGAAGACGATAAATTTGAACCGGCTCCTGATTTTGTTGCTGATAAATTCGAAGAGTACGTAAAGAAATATAATCAGAAGCGTTCTGAGATCCGCCGTGTGCGTGATGTGGAACAGCGGAAGAATTTTGCCAATAAAATGGCATTGGTAGATGAATTAAAAGCGCTTGCTGAATCGAGCGAAAGCATGAATAAGGCTTTTGATAAATTGCAGGCTCTTCAAACACGCTACCGGGAGATCGGACCTGTTCCGCAGGGAAATGTGGAAGAGCTTCGCAAAGTATGGCAGCACCATCTCGATCGCTTTTTTGATGTGGTGAAAATTTCACGTGAATTGCGTGAGCTTGATTTCAAGAAAAACCAGGATCTGAAAGTTGAGCTGATTGCAAAAGTAGAAGCGTTGAAAAACGAACCTTCTGTGCGCCGTGCGCTGGATCAATTGCATGATCTGCACGAGCAATGGAGAGAAATCGGACCGGCACCGAAAGAAGTAAATGAGCAGCTGTGGGCCCAATTCAAAGCAGCTTCGGATAAAACGCATGTGCGCAAGCAGGCATTGCTTGAGGATAATAAAGTGAAGCAGCAGGAAAATCTCCAGCTCAAGGTTGCCTTGTGTGAGAAGATGGAAGCAGATGCGGAAAAAACATTTGATTCGCATAAAGGCTGGCAGGATGCAAATAATGCTGTTGAGGCATTGTTCGCTGAATGGAGAAAGATCGGCCATGTTCCGAAAGAAGATGAAGAAAAAACCTGGAAACGTTTTAAAGAAGCGCGTCAGAAATTTTTCAGAAATCGTGAAGGATATTATGCACAGCAGCGTGATGATTTCAGAAAAAACCTTGCTGATAAAATTGCATTGTGTGAAAAAGCAGAAAAATTAAAAGACAGCAACGATTGGAAAGGCGCCGCTATGCAATTCAAACGCATGCAGGACGACTGGAAAAAGATCGGACCTGTTCCGCGTAAAGTTTCAGAAAAAACCTGGCTGCGATTTAAAGCTGCGGCTGATGCATTTTTTGAAAATAGAAACAAACAATTCGCTGCGGCTGATGCGTTGCTGAAAGAAAATGTAACAGCACGTGAAGCATTGATCGCAGAAGCGTCTGCAACAAATCTTGGAGAAGATCTTACATCTGCACGCGCAGCATTGACAGAATTGCAAAAACGCTGGAATGAATTGAAGCCTGCTCCGAGAACTGATTTCGAGCGACTTGAAAATGCATGGAAAAAAGTGCAGGAGCAATTGTTCGGCCAGCTGAAAGAAAAAGGCGGCGATGAAAATACATTGCAGCGCATTAAATACGATCAGCTTAAATCCACAGAAAAAGGACGCGACCAAATTCTCCGCGAACGTTCGAATATCCAGGAAAAAATCAAAAAGCTGCAGGCAGAAATTACCACGATCGAAAATAATCTTGGTATGTTCAGCAAATCCAAAGGAGCACAAAGTCTTGTTGCCGATTACCAGTCGCAGGTAGAAAAGCACAAAGCCGAAGTGGATAAGCTCAAAGCGCAGCTGAAACAGATTCCAAGAGAATAAATGTGCAGATAAAATGATGTGCAGATGTGCAGATTAGATTGATGTAGCTGATATTGATACTACGGAAATTTAATCTGCACATCCACACATCTGCACATCATTTTTTTTACAATCTCCCTAATCCCCAACCCAATGCCTTTAATCGTAGACGTAAGTCAAAAGAAAATTTCCATCGGCGATAAATATACGATCGCGATAAATGGTCAGCCTTATTACCGGGCGAAGACAAGCATCTGGAAATTATTTCCGAAGGTAGATTTGATGCCGTTGCAGGGTGAGCAGATCTTTATGTCGCTCGAAAGAGGTTTTGGATTTATTATTCCGAAAATCACTTTTACGATCGGCACGATGTATTATAATCTTGAAACGCTTTCCTGGTTTAAGCATCGTTTTGCGATACGCGTCGGAAAAGATTATTTCGAGATTGTGGGTCACCGGGGAAGAAAAGTTTCCATCTTCCAAAACGGAATGCAGATCGCCTGGTTTGATAATGAAGCAGTGTCTTTTTTCAGCGGCGATAATTACCATTGTACCGCCAATGCAAATGCACCAGCAGAATGGCTCATCGCAATTATTTTATTCTGGGATCTACAATTCAATCGCGGCGATAAAAAAGCGATCAATATTAAATTCGGAAATCTTCTTCAATCACAACCGTTTGATAAGAGCTGGAGACCTTATTAATTTGTCGGCCTTTGCACAATTCAGGACCACTGCCTGACAAATTACTCGTATCGTTTATCTCCAGGGCAAGGTTTTGCTTTGTTTTTTCTATTAAATCGTCTAAAATATTTCCGTTCCTTTTTAGTTGTTTGAAATGTATAGCTGGATGCACTAGAAGTGAACGCAAAAACGGTTTCAATCTGTGAGGCCGGTATTGCAATGATAGAATCAATTTTCAAAAAACCTATCGTGAAATTATTGGCTGTATCCCTCAATCCTCCACCATCTACCAGGAGTAAATAATCGGTAGTGTCATTAAATAGTTTTTGCTGAGCGGAATCCAGGGAAAGCAAAACATCTCTCTGACTAAAGCCACATCCTAATTTTGGACCCTTTTCAAATTCAGGGTCTAGCTTGAAATGAAATAATTTTCGGTTTTCCGTGCCCAATTTGTATGGAAAATAATTTTTCAAAGATAGTTTTCCTGCAATAAGATTTGAACCCATTTGCGGGCCATTCAGTATAACAATTCGTGTAGAAGAATCTTCGATTCCAGGGATAATTCTGAATCCGGGAGTAAGGCTGCTGTTGTATAGTGTATCAGTGAATGTCCGGAGGATTGTACTAAAAGTTTTTGTTTCATAATTGTACAAACCATTGACAAATACAGGTCCGCTTTTAAGCAAATAAATGGTTTTGTTTCCCGAGATAAGCACTTTTTTTGACCGTGTATAATAGAATTGCGTTGCGTATCGGGATGTAGAATCTATTATTCTAAAACCCCAAAATATGTCCGGTCCACGCGAATTCGCTGTTCTTCCATCTGCTTTCATAAGCGAGTCGAAGAAAACCTCACCCAAAACAGCATTCACAGAATCCATCCATTCCAATTCTTTTTGTGAGAAAGGATGAATGGAGGAGGTTTTCTTCGTTTGAGAAAAACCTGAAATTCCAGAAAATAACAGGATGAAAAAAAGAAGTTGCTTCAATTTGTTTACAAGGATAACGCCAGCAAGACGATTAGATACACCAGCTTTTTTCATTAACAAATTACCGCATTAGCAAATCAGCACATTCCAATCTGCACATCTGCACATCAAATAATTTGCACATCTATTCCTCTTCATCCGAAGTAATATCTTCTTCTTCGGGAACCGGTAATTCTTTCGGGAAATCTTTGTCGCTGATGTAAACTCCCGGGATGGGATTTATATGTTTATGTCCGCCTTTGATGAACATGAAAAAATGAACATCGCCGTTTTTATCCGTATTCTTTTTCGTGTCTTTGATCAGCTTTCTTGAAGCTGCAAATTTTGTGATCACGCCATTCGTTCCGACACATTCTATTATGGTCATCGACGGAATTTCAAAAGAAAAAGGCTCCTCACCTTTCATTCCTTCCAGCGTATAAATTTCATTATTACGAATGCCGAAATCTTTCACATCGTCCTTCACTTCAAATTCATCTTCCCAGTTGTAGCGGATATTAAATTCACTTTCGTGACCGTCATTTTCTTTATCTGCCAACTCCTGGTCGAAATCAGGGTTTACTTCTTTTACTGTGATTGTGACTTTCATGCTGCAAAGATAATTGCTAATTAGACACATTGCAGCATACGGAATTTGGTAATCTGGTAATCTGGTAACTGGATAATTGGAAAAAATAAAAAAAATGAAAGAGCTGCAGAAATTTCTGTCACCCTTTCATTTTAAATAACTGTGTGATTGCCCTTCGTGCGTTAATTACCCAGTTACCAGATTACCAGATTACCAGATCAACTCATGGTTTTCTCTCTTTTAGCTACCTTTGCTCTCATGCAGGAATTTTTCTTTACTGTTCTTATTATCTGGGTGGTCTGGAAGCTGTATGGCGCTTTTGCCGGCTCTGGTACGCGCGCTTCAACTACGCGTACTTATCAGCAAACAAATCACCATCATTATTACCAGAAACAGCCGAAACAGGAAGGTGAAGTGCGTATTGACAAGAAAGTGTCGCCCGAATCAAAAATCCCGCCAACCGAAGGTGAGTATGTGGATTATGAGGACATAAAATGATTCAAAATTGAAATAGCCTACATCAAGACCTTAATTTTGAATCTTGAATTTTGAATCTTGAATTTTGAATTGAATTTCCCCAGTTATTGAGAATTTCCCTCCATCTGCTAATAATCTATGCCACTTATTAAAAGGTGCTATTTACTTCCGATAATCAGGACTAAGTTTGATTATCAATTCTGGTTAAGGTGTTTGGTTTACGACTGACGAAATCCTGATAAAGGACCTCCAGCGTCAGAAGGAACTACAGAATCGAAACCTCCGCGGCTCCCAGCTTAGCGGAGGTTTCACATTTTTAAGCAATTCCTGAAATCGTCTCCCGCTGATTTTGATAACTTTGCCCTGCTTTCCTTATAATACGGAAACACCAACTCATGAATACAAAACGCTACCTTCCTTACATCGCTGCTGTTGTTGTCTTTATTATTATAACAGCGATCTTTTTCTCGCCAATCGTTTTTGATGGCAAACGTGTAATACAAGGTGATATCACACACCACAACGGGATTTCAAAAGAGATCGTTGATTACAGGGAAAAAACCGGTGAAGAAGCATTATGGACAAACAGCCTTTTCAGCGGGATGCCGGCGTACCAGATTTCTGTTTTGTATCCATCGAATGCGGTTCAGTATATTCAAAAGTTCTTTCTGGCGATTTTTCCAATGCCTGTGGCAATGATCCTCCTGTGTATGGTCGGATTTTATTTTTTGCTGACCACCTTAAAAGTCGATCCGTGGATTGCGATAGCAGGGGCAATTGCTTATGGACTTTCATCTTATTTCATCATCATTATTCCGGCGGGACATAATACCAAAGGTTTTGCCATTGGATATATGGCGCCCGTACTGATGGGTGTGCTGATCACGCTCCGCGGAAGATTATTTCTTGGCGCGGCGATTACTGCAGTAGCACTCGCTTTAGAAATTTATTCAAATCATCTACAGATCACCTATTATCTTGCTATAATCATTCTGTTCGTCGGTATCGGCGAAGGAATACGTTTATATAAGGAAGGGAAATTAAATTATTTCGGAAAAGCGGTCGGATTACTTTTAGTTGCAGTCGTTCTTGCAATTATGCCGAACTATACGAACCTGGCGCTTACGAATGAATACGGAAAAGAATCGACACGTGGAAAATCAGATATTACTGTTGATAATAAAGAGCAAAGCAAAACATCAGGTTTACCAATAGAATATGCGACACAATGGAGCTATGGCATTGGTGAAACATTCACATTAATGATACCGGATTTTTCAGGTGGCGCATCACAGGCGATCGGCACGTATGATGAAAAAGCATTGGATAATGTCGAAGAGTTTAAGGAAGATGTGGCGCGCCAGTCTGCGTATTTCGGCGATGTGAGCTTTACCAGCGGACCGGTATATATCGGTGCGATCATTTGTTTTCTTTTTGTGCTCGGATTATTTATTGTCAAAGATTCTATTAAATGGTGGTTGCTTGGCGTAACTGTTCTGGCGATCATGCTGGCGTGGGGCAGGAATTTTATGGGCTTCACAGAATTCTTCTTCAATAATATTCCCGGCTACAATAAATTCCGGGCAGTCTCAATGATCCTTGTAATTGCAGAATTAACAATGCCACTCCTTGCGATGCTGGCGGTAAAAGAAATTGTGCAAAATCCTTCCGAAGTAAAAGCGAAGATTAAAAAATTCTATATCGCATTTGCGCTAACAGGCGGTTTTGCATTGCTTGTGTTCCTTATGCCATCAACTTTTGTTACCGCTGTCAGTGCCGAAGAAAGTGAACAGATATCCAAAGGCATTCAGGGAGCCGGAATGACGGCAAATGATGCAGCGACTTTTGAAATGAATTTAGAAACAGCACGTCATGCGCTTGTATCATCTGACGCAATTCGCAGCTTCTTCTTTATTCTTCTTGCAGCAGGATTGATCTTTATCTACATCCGCAAGCCATTTTCAAATCTTGTTCTTGGAGGTGCGTTTACCTTACTTATGCTCGTTGATATGTGGGGCGTAAGCAGCAGGTATATCAACGATGAAAAAGGAAGATCAAATTATGAAAAGCCGCGAAAGACAGTTGCGTCATTTGTTCAATCACCCGCCGATCAAATGATCCTCAAAGATCCTTCACCTGATTATCGCGTATTGAATATTGCAGCTCAAACCTGGCAGGATGCTTCCACTTCTTACTGGCATAAATCAATCGGCGGTTATCATGGCGCGAAATTGAAACGTATGCAGGAATTGTATGAGCAGGTAATGGATGGTGAGCTGAATACAATTCGTACAGGCTTAAATGCGTCTACAAATGATTCAATGATCCGCGGAGTGCTTGCAAAACAAAATGCGTTGAATATGCTCAATACAAAATACATCATTTACAATCCGGAAGGTGGCGTATTGACCAATCGTTTTGCCTGTGGAAATGCATGGTTTGTAAGCGAAATTAAACCTGTTGCAAATCCTGATGAAGAATTGAAAGGAATAAAAACATTCTCACCACGCACAACAGCGCTTGTAGATAAATCCCAGGTGACGGATGCATCGGTGCTGGGCTTTAAACCGAATTATGACAGCACAGCGGTGATCAATCTCGTTTCTTATTCGCCGAATAGCCTGAAATATTCATCCAACGCTTCAAGCGAACAGTTTGCAGTTTTCTCGGAAGTGTATTATGATAAAGGCTGGAATTCTTATATCGATGGAAAGCCTGTTCCGCATGTTCGCGCGAATTTTGTTTTACGTGCGATGAAAATTCCCGCAGGTAAACACGAAATTGAATTTAAGTTCGAGCCTTCTTCTTATTACAACGGGGAGAAAATAGCATTGGCCGGATCAGTTTTACTTTTCCTTTTTGCCGGTATCGGAATTTACATGGACGTAAAAAAGAAAAAGCAAAACGTTCAACCGACTGCATGAAGCGGGTACTGATCGTAACTTATTATTGGCCACCCAGCGGAGGGCCCGGCGTACAGCGCTGGCTCAAATTTGTAAAGTACCTCCGCGACTTTAATATCGAGCCGATCGTTGTTACTGTTGATGCAGAAAAAGCATCGTATCCTGTTTATGATCCATCGCTTGAAGCGGAAATTCCTGCGAATGTTAAAGTTTACAGGACCAATTCCTTTGAGCCGCTGAAATTATTTTCTTCCGTTTTCAAAAAAGAAAAAGTTCCCTACGCGGGAATTCCAGATCGCGATAAGATGAGCTTTATCGGGAAAACGGCTTTGTATGTGCGTGCAAATTATTTTATTCCCGATGCACGAAAAGGCTGGAATAAATATGCGTTCAAAAAATGCTGCGAGATCATTGAATCAGAAAAGATCGACGCAATAATTACTTCAAGTCCGCCGCATTCAACGCAATTGATCGGGCTTGAGCTGAAGAAAAAATATAATTTAAAATGGCTCGCCGATCTGCGTGATCCGTGGACGGAAATTTATTATTATCACAAGCTGCATCATACCGAAAAAGCAAAACAAAAAGACCTTCGTTACGAAACAGAAGTGCTGAACAGCTGTGATATTATTACTGTAACGAGTGAACAAACAGCAGCACGTTATGCGTTAAAAGTAAAAGATAACAAGCAGAAGGTTGCAGTTGTTACCAATGGTTTTGACGAAGCAGATTTTCGCGATGTGCCGGTTTTGCCACAAACACATTTCACCATTACTTTTCTCGGTACGATCAATGCACAATTCGGAATTGAACACTTTATTGAAGCCATTCTGAATACAAGAAAAAAAATGCCACAGATTCCTTTTCGTTTGAAATTTGTAGGTGTGATGGATCTTGCTACCAAACAATTATTGGAATCGAAGCTGCCCGATTGTATTGAGCTTATTCAATATATTCCGCATAAAGAATCGATCCGCCACATTTGCTCTTCACAATTATTGCTGCTAGTTATTCCGAAAGGTCCGAATGAAGGAACAGTTCCGGGCAAAACCTTTGAATACATGGCTGCAAAAAGAAACATTTTATGCATTGCCCCGAAAGGAAGCAGCGCAGGGAAAATTATTGAATCAACGGAAACGGGAAAATCTTTTTTGCATGAAGATGTTTCCGGGATGGAAGAATATGTTGCGGGGATGATGCAAAGATGGGAGCGGGGTGATGATTGTTCTGTAAATAATAATAATTTTAAGCAGTATTCACGACAGAATCAAACTTCTTTGCTGGCAGGATTGCTGAATTCTAATTAATAAACATGCTTCTTTTTTTGTGGAAATGTTATTTACGTTTAAAAAATCCGAGCTGCAAGTTACATGCGGATACGTTTACGCGTAATGTAAATTTTGAAGCGCATGTGACCTGTGAAAAAGGCAGCTACATCGGCGCAGATAAAATTGGTCGCTATACATTTATCGGCATGAACAGCTACGTCGATAAAAGCACTGCAAGCATCGGGCGTTTTTGTTCCATTGCAATGGGCGCAAAAATTTCACTGAATAATCACCCGATGGAGTGGGTGAGCACACATCCTTTTTTGTATAACAAGAAATATAAATTCGTTGCTGCGAATATTTCGGTTGCTGGCGTGAACAATAAAAAAACGATCATCGGCAATGATGTGTGGATCGGTGCGAATGTGACGATCCTCGCGGGTGTAACAATCGGCGATGGTGCGGTGCTTGGCGCGAATGCGTTAGTGACAAAAGATGTTGCGCCATATAGTGTTGTAAATGGCACTCCGGCAAAACACGTGAAATTCCGCTTTGAAGAAGATGTGATTAAGAAGTTGCTTGAAATAAAATGGTGGAACTGGGATGATGAAAAATTAAAATCCCGGATTGACAACTTCCGCGATCCACAAAAGTTTTTTGAGACTTGAGACTTGAGACTTGAGACTTGAGACTTGAGACTTGAGAAAAAAATCACTACCACCAACCATCAACCTTTTTCAACCACCAACCACCAACTTCTTCAAACCACCAACCACCAACTTTTTCAAACCACCAACCACCAACTTTTTTCCCAATCACTTCTTCTTAAAGGAATTTATCGCGTTGATCGTGAATTCTGAAAGCACAAGTCTTCCGCTGATTCCCGCGCGCTCGAATAATAATTGATCCCAATGTTCTGTTCCGGCCCACGCGATCTTTTTTAATTCTGCCATCGCTTCCGGATTGCTTGCAGCTAATTTTTTCGTGAGCGCATTCAAACCTTCATCCAGCAATTCAATTGACGGATAAACATCGGCGTACAAACCTTTTTCTTTTGCCCAATTCGCATCACGCCATTCAGTTGCGTTAATGGCAAGATTCGTAAACGCAGAAGTGCCGATCTTCCGTTCCACCGCAGGTCCAACCACAAAAGGCCCGATTCCCACAGCAAGTTCCGACAGTTTCACCGACGCGCTATCCACCGCCAGCGTATAATCAGCAGCCGAAGCAAGTCCGACGCCGCCGCCAACCGCTTTCCCCTGCACGCGCGCAATCACGAACTTTGGTGCATTCCGCATCGCATTGATGACAAGCGCAAATCCGGAAAAGAACTTTTCGCCCGCCGCCAGGTCTTTAATGCTGATCAGCTCATCAAAAGAAGCACCCGCGCAAAACGATTTTTCACCTTCCGAACGCAGCACGATCACTTTAACCTCCGGATTTTTTCCCATAGCAGTGATTTCTTCCGCCAGCTTGCGTAAAAGATCGCCTGGCATGGAATTGCTTTGAGGATGAAAAAACGTAACAGAACCTATTCCGTTATCGGCTGAAGTTGAAATGTGACCATTTTCTGACATGGCGTAAAATTAACAATTGAGATGAAATTCACATTAATAAAAGGGTTTCTAATGTTCGTTTGTTTGTGCACGGTTTTCGTTCGAATACTACAGGGAAACGATTGATTGTTGAAATAACATACGTATAAAACTTGCGATGAGATATTGAATTGTTACGATAAATATGAATAAATTGCCCTTGAAAATTTAACCATTGCCTAAATAAAGGAAACCCAAAATGTGGGGGAGCGTAAAAGGTTTATTACTTTTGGCCATTCCTGATCCGCCTATATGATAACAGAAAATGAAGTAAAAGAGCTGTTGCTAGACCCGCAGACAGATTGGTTTTATCTCGGAGAAATCGATGAAGATCTCATCAGTTCTTTTGTTTCCCTGGTAGAAAGCCGCCCCGATTTTCTGAAATTGCCCCGCCCATCGCGTCGCAGGTTGATCAGTGCAGTGGTTGAAGCTTTGCAGAATATTCAGAACAATACGCCCGTGATCACCACACCGCAAGCCGGATCAGTAGTTTTTATGCAACGGTATCAAAGTGGTGAGTTTGGTTTGCTTTGTGGGAATATTATGAGAACTAATGAAGTTGATGCGCTCCGCAAAAAGCTTGATCACATTAATGCAGCCGATCCGGTTTTGTTGCGCGAGATGTATATGAAACAAATGGAAGTTTCCCTCGAAAGCGGAAGCCGTACCAATGCAGGATTAGGATTGCTTGAAATTGCACGGGCGGTAACCGGACCAATCAAGTATAAATTTCTTCCTCTTGAAGATGGACATACTTTTTTTAGTGTTGAATTATTTTTGTCATTGAACTAATGGAAAAGCTGCACATCCATCATACCAAAACCACACCTGCAATTGTTTTCGATGGTGATAAGGGTGAATTTAAAATAACAGGCAGGTCAATTCCCGCTGATGCAACTATTTTTTATTCGCCGGCTGATAAATGGGCTGAAAAGTTCACCGCTGTTTTTAAAGGTGATACGTTTTCTATCGATATCATGCTCGATCATTTGAATACAGGATCTGTGCGTGCGATTTTGACTATTCTAACTCGTTTTATTCGCATGAAACCACGCGGAAAAACGGTGAATGTGAATTGGCATTACGAACTGGAGGATGAAGATATTCGTGATAAAGGCGAGGAGATGTCACTGATCCTCGATCATCCATTTACGTTTATTTCCTTTAAGGGATCGGAGATGTAAAAAAGTTGGTAGTCCTTCGACAGGCTCAGGAGTGGTAGAAAAGGTTGGTAGGAAATAGTTACCTCGTAATTCCTATTATCCCCGGCAAACTGAAATATACTTACTACCAACCACCAACCCTTTTTTTGACCACCAACTTTCTTTCTACAAAGTCTTCAGCTTTTCTTTCGCTTGCGCTTTGTACTTTCCATTCTTAGCAACAATTTCGTTGAGCAATTTTTTTGCTTCGTCAA
>JBKJMR010000535.1:0-4273 GCA_046596275.1 Bacteroidia bacterium
GAAGAAAACGGAATAACCAAAGAGAATGACGGAGCGCTTTATCGTCCTTAAGTGAAAACGCATTTTTCGTATTGTCAAATGAAATAATAGAGTTCATGGCTTTATAAATAATTTCGACAAATTCCGATCGGTCATTCCGTGTGTTACCTGGCTCTCGATACCCTACAAAATTCGCTTAGAATGGTTTTGGAAACTATGATCTAAATCACAGTTTATATATGTCACTGATCAGGCGAATTCCGGGTTACTGGTCCGTGTTGCTTAAGACAGTTCACAAGACTTGCATATTCGCAATCTTATAAAGCTTATCAATATCCACTAGTTCAATCCGTTTGCCATGAATACGAATAAGATTTTTTTCTTTGAATTCAGCAATGACACGAATTGCTGTTTCTGTTGTTGTTCCGGTAAGGCTCGCGAATTCGCGCCTGGAAAGCACGGCGTCGATGGTTGTGCTTCCCGGTACAAATCCATAACATTCCTTCAATAGAATAAGTCCCTCAGCCATTCGTTCATCAACAAATTTATGCGCCATGCTGGTGAGCATGTGTTCGGCAGTACGCAAATCAGCGGCAAGCTGGCGAATTGTAAGCAAGCTAAAATCATGGTTTGATTTTAATAATTCAATAAAGGTTTGTTTTGGAAAATAGCATGCTAATGTATTTTCCATTGCTGTTGCAGATGCGGAGTATTTGTCTTCGTTTAACAACGCCCTATAACCTATAATGCTTCCGGGTTTTGCAAAACGAACAATCTGTTCCTGCCCGTTTTCACCGTACTTATGGATCTTTACTTTCCCCGAGTGAATGCAATAGACGCCATGAGGTTGACGGTCTTCATGAAAAATAGGTTGTCCTTTTTTATAAATGCTGCTTGTTTTTTCTGAAGAAAGAATTTGCAATTGTGGTAATTCAACATTGCAAAACATCGAGGTTGCTCTTGTTGTGCAATCTGCACATGAAGGCGCTGAATCGTGGCGAGAGTTGTTGGTAAACATTTTGCTGAAAATTGATTACACAAAATAACCCTGTTTGGCTTTGTAATAGTATGACGTATATCATAAATGGAGGTAAACCTAATATAGATCATAGTTCCTGTTGATAACACAAGTTAATTTTGAATTCAATTATAAAACCAAATTTGCCTTATGGAAACTATAGAAATTATTGACGTAACTGTTATCGAACCAAAACGAAAGCATCCATATATTTTTGAAAAATTTGATGCTCTTATTCCGGGTGATTCATTTGTTATTATAAATGATCATGACCCAAAGCCGCTTTATTATCAACTTGTGGCAGAACGTGGTGAAGTTGTGGATTGGGATTACCATGAAAACGGACCTGCTACATGGAAAGTGCAAATTGGTCGCAAAGAAAAATCCGGGGAAACAATTGAAAATACCGGGGACGAAACGATTGGTGAAATTGTGACGAAAGATATTCGCAAGGCAAAAATATTCCGCAAGTACGGAATTGATTTTTGTTGTGGCGGAAAAGTAACAGTAGCTGAAGTATGCCTGAAAAAAAATATTGACATCAATAAACTTTCTGCTGAGCTTGATGCTGCCGAACCTGACCATTCAACCATGCCGGGAAATCCGGATAAATGGGAATTGGATTTTCTTGCTAATTACATTGTGAATATCCATCACGCATATGTAAAAACTACCATCCCTGTTTTATTAGCGTGGTCGCAAAAGGTTGCGAGTGTGCATGGCGAAACGCATCCTGAAACGATTCGTGTTGCGGAATTATTCGGCACTGTTGCAGATGAGCTGGTTCCTCATATGGTAAAAGAGGAAAAAATATTGTTTCCTTACGTCGCTGCGATGGTAAATGCTTCACGCGAAAACAAAACATTGGAACGTGGGAGCTTTGGAACAGTTAACAATCCAATTCGCATGATGGAAAATGAACATGAAGCTGTGGGCGAACTTTATATGGAAATTGAAAAGCTGTCAAATCATTTTACTCCACCTGCGGATGCGTGCAATACGTTTAAGGCGCTTTATTCAACGCTGAAGGAATTTGAAGATGATCTTTTCCTTCACATTCACCTCGAGAATAATATTATTTTTCCCAAAGCTGCAATCCTGGAGAAAGAGCTTGGCATAAATTAACCCCGGAGCTTTAATTGAAAATTCCTGTAGTAGTACACCGCAGGGATTTTTGATTTCAATTATTTCATTCGTCAGATCACTGAGCTGAAGATCTGGGATTGCGGAACACTTCTCCATAGTTTGGCGTCAAATGCCATGCAGATATTTCTTACGTAAGGCCGTGCTGCATTTTTAACTTCCAGCTTTCCGGATCCCAATTCTATAAGATTGTCCTTTTCAATTTCGGACAAACGTTCAATTGCATCATAAACAGCCTGGCATTGTTCGTCCGGATTTTCCCAGCTGGTTTTAAATTTGCAGATGATATTTAAGATATGTTTTCGCAGCACAATATCTTCGTCGCTCAGCAGATGTCCTTTAAAAATGGGAATTTGTTTTTTACCAACCAGCTCGTAATACTTCTCGATTGTTTTTACATTTTGCGCATATGCATTCCATGTATCACTAATGGAAGAAACGCCTAACCCGATCATTAGTTTTGTATAACTATGCGTGTAGCCCATAAAATTCCGGTGCAGCGTATTTTCTTCTACGGCTTTGTACAACGAATCTGTTTTTAATGCAAAGTGATCCATGCCGATTTCAATGTACCCGTTTTCCGAAAAAAGCTTCTTCCCGATTTCATACAAGGCTCGTTTCTCTTCATTTGCAGGAAGATCATTTTCGGTAAATTTTCGTTGTCCCGGTTTTAGCCAGGGAACATGCGCATAACTATAAAAAGCAATGCGATCAGGTTTAAGCAAATTCACTTTGCTGATCGTATCAATTACACTTTCGCGTGTTTGGAGCGGCAACCCATAAATAAGATCGAAGTTGATTGATGAGTAACCGATTGTTCGCGCTTCGTTCACGACCTTCTCCACATTTTCAAAACTCTGGATGCGATTGACGATCGCTTGTACCTTCGGATCAAAATCCTGGATGCCTAAGCTCAATCGTGTAAATCCTGATTCATACAGTGTTTTTAAATGTTCAGCCGTAGTATTATTGGGATGAGCTTCAAAGCTGAATTCAGCATTATCGCAAATAATTGCGTTGGATAAAATTCCGGAGATAAGCTTGCCGAGATTTTCCGGTGAAAAAAATGTGGGTGTTCCTCCGCCTAAATGAATTGCTTTTATTCTTGGCGTTTCCTTAAATACTTCGAGATATAATTTCCATTCATTCAGCACTGCATCGATATAAATATTTTCGACGCTGTGATTTACTGTTATTCTTGTGTTGCATCCACAATACGTACAGAGGCTTTCACAAAAGGGCAAATGGATGTAAATTGAAATTCCATGTGCAGCATTTGTTTCATCAAAGGAAAACTTTACAGATTTTTTCCATTCGTCTTCGGTTGGAGAAACTGCATCCCAATACGGAACGGTTGGATAGCTTGTGTATCGTGGACCGGCAACATTATATTTTTTAACCAGGTTCATTTGATTATATATTATGTCCGAATGTATTGCTGAAAAGTGGACCGGCATTAAAAAAGAACAGCTTCCCTGTAGGAAGCTGTCTGGTTAACCAAGGACAATGCTAATTTCCTGCAGGAGGAAGCAGTACATTGTCCACAACATAGATGATGCCGTTTGATGCCGGCACCGTCGCAATAATAGTTGCGCCATTCACAGTATATTTTCCATCTTTCACACCGATCGTAGCATTTCCGCTATTGACCATATTTATCACCTGGCCATCATTTAAATTTTCAAGCTTTAACACACCAACAAAAACATGGTATTGAAGAATATCTGCAAGCGCTTCTTTTTTCTCCGGTTTCAAAAGACCATCAACTGTTCCTGCCGGAAGCTTATTAAACGCTTCATTCGTTGGTGCGAATACAGTAAACGGACCGGCATTGGAAAGAACATCCACAAGCTCGGCTGCTTTAATTGCTGTTACAAGTGTGGTGTGATCTTTTGAACCGATTGCAACGCCGACAACATTCTTTTGCGATTGATCATCCTTGACAGCAGATTGACCTGCTCCATTTGTGGTTTCAGAAGTTGATTCTTCTTTTGGTTCTGTTGTATCTGAAGAGCAAGATGAACTCATAAGAATTGCAGAGCCTGCAACAATTAAACTCAGGATGATCTTTTTCATTTTGTGTAGCTTTTGGTTTATCAGAAGTAGTTGATGCAAATCTCTCAATCCATCAAG
>JBKJMR010000544.1:0-4427 GCA_046596275.1 Bacteroidia bacterium
TCTGAACGCACTTCTTTGCTTGCTGTTCAAGGTCCGAAAGCGATGGAAACATTGCATATCCGCCAGTTTCATATCTGTCAGCTTCTGCAATGTTTCCATCGCTTTCGGACCTTGAACAGCAAGCAAAGAAGTGCGTTCAGAAATATCTTTCATCTCCACACCAAACGTATTATGCTTCGAAATCCAGTTCCAATCCTTTTCAATATTGGAAGCATTCACTACAAGCATGTATGTTTTTTCATCAATACGGTAAACCAAAAGATCATCTACAATTCCGCCTTTTCCATTGGGCAGACAAGAATATTGCACACGACCATCATACAATTGTGCTGCATCATTCGAAGTCACATATTGAATTAAGTCGAGCGCCTTTTCTCCTTTGAGAATAAATTCGCCCATATGAGAAACATCAAAAACACCAACGGAATTTCTCACCACCGCATGTTCTTCATTCAAACCCGTATAAGAAACAGGCATGTTATATCCTGCAAACGGAACCATTTTCGCGCCGAGTGCAATGTGTTTTTCAGAAAGTGCAGTGCTTTTAAGTGTCATTGTATCGCTCATGAGATTATTTTTAGGAGATGTAAATTTAACAATTACCCAGAAGTATACTGAATAGTTGACAGAATGTTACAAGAATTTATTGGGCGTGCACCGTAAAGGAACGCTTTCCCGCGTTTCCTTCACGGTCGCGCTTTCGGTAGTCGCTTTTTTTAATCCGTCCTTATCCGTCCAATCAGCGTCATCCGTGTTCCAACAATCCCTCAAACAATTCCAGATATTTCCCCTGCCACTCATGCACCGAATACTTTTCCTCCACCGTTTTTCTCGCAGCTTTCCCCATTCGCATCCGCAATTCCGAATCGGCAATCAACGTTTCAATATTGCTCACCCACTCTTCTGTATTCTTAGGTAAAAATCCATTCACGCCATGTTCAACAATGGTTGAATTCACACCCACTGGCGACATCAGCGTTGGAATATTCAGCGCCATGTATTGCAAACCTTTTAATCCGCATTTACCATTCGCCCACTCATCATCCGGCAATGGCATAATACCGATATCAAAAGTAGATAGCTCGCTGATTTCATTTTCTTTATTCCAGCCAAGTCCTTGAATGCCTAATTTTTCATTCACATAATTCGCATCACCAATTACTTTTATCTCAAGCCTGCTTCCGTATTTCGATTTTAATATTTCAAGAAACGGCAACGCAAATTCAAAATGTTTAATCGTCGTAATGCTTCCGCTCCAACCTACAATTATTTTCTCCGGACGTTTGTCGTGGTTGACAGGAACGTATTCAGATGTGTCAATTGTAGTCGGAACAATCGCAACATTTTTATTAAATCGTCCTGCGTATTCCGCCAGGTAGTTATTGCCCGCAAAAACAATATCGCTCAGCGCAATAATCTCTGCTGTTTTTCCGGGATTCTTCAAAAAGCTGAACATCCGGTTCGCATCTGAAACATCCAGCTTCCATATCGCATCATCAAAATCAAAAACAATTTTCGCTTTGGATTTTCGCAGGAGCTTTTCAAATTTGATCGAACCTGTGATCAGCGCTTCACGGAAAATAAAAATGATGTCGAAATCATTCGCACGTTTTACATCTGCGTTTCGTTGCGCAACTGCACGGCGGTGAATATTAAATTTTTGCAGGTAATGCCCTTTTTTATAAAGCTGATTATCATCGGCTGCTGAAATGATAAATGACAATTCGCATTCGAAGCCGTGATGCTCGAGGAAATTAAAATATTGTTCAAAACGAAATCGCTGCCCCGGCGCACGGCCCGGACGATGTGATG
Organism: Bacteroidia bacterium; assembly: GCA_046596275.1. Taxonomy (GTDB): domain Bacteria; phylum Bacteroidota; class Bacteroidia; order Palsa-965; family Palsa-965. The sequence continues at coordinate 1,813 of JBKJMR010000544.1, forward strand.
CAATAAAGAGAATTCGTTTCTTTTTCATTTCTGCGCTACTACATGCCAATACGGTTCATTCTCCGAAAAGCGAATATTTTTCAAACCGGAATTTATAAGCATCGTTGAAATTTCTGTTTTGCTGAACCGTTTTTCCAGCGGCGTTCCGAATCTATCCAATGCATCATTACGAATGACTTTCCAGGGTTGATCTGCATAATACGAAAGCGGAATTTTTTTCCATGTCGTTCCACCGAACAGCTTTACAAATTTTGTCAGCAGGATAAATGGTCCATAGATAAAGATGGCAATTAACTCGCAGCAGAAAAATTTCAATCCTTTTGGAAATTGAGAGATCATTCTTCGCAGCAGATCCGAACAACGGAAAATAAAACGAAAAAATCCGCCGCGCTGATCGAGTGCGTAATAAATATAAAGCAACAGCCAGCCATTCGGTTTTACCATGGAAGCAGCTTCGGTAATTGCAGCTTGTGTATCGGGCAAATGGTGCACAACGCCAAGACTGAAAACGAAATCAAACGAAGCTTTCTCAAATGGAATTCCACCGAAACCAGCTTGTGTGATGCGCACATTTCCACAGGATTTTGTAAACGGAACAGCCGCTTTCACCGCATCGCCCGGATCAATTGCTTCAACAAATTTTGCGCGCTGTGATATAAATTTCGACCAGCGCCCGGTTCCGCAACCGATGTCAAGCACCAGCGAATTTTTGTTGAGCATTGTTTCATCTACAACATCGAAATATTGTTGGCCTGCTGTTCGGATTTCTTCATCGGTAAAGGAAGAAAACCGATTCCATTCTTCGCCGAATGAATCCACAGTCTTTGCATCCGCGTTTAATCCGGACGCAGAAACGAATGATGCAATTTCATCAGTTCCTATTTGCAGTTTTCGTAAAGGTTGGAGATTATAGTTTACCACAGCAGCGCAAAAACATTAATCTTCCAGCCAGAACGGCGGAAGTTTTTCCATAATTTCTATTGCTTCAAAGCGCTGACTCTTTCTTACGCCGGCTGTTTTTGCCCAATCCGCCATTCGTTTTAATCCGTCTTCCAGCGAAGTCACTTTTTCCTCACCGAAAACTTTTTTCACTTTCGAATGATCGGCATGTGCATGCAACACTTCATTTCTTGCTTCCAGGTGCCGTACTTCACCTTCAATTCCCATTGCATGCATGGTTGCTTTGGCCAATTCCAAAACAGAATATTCTTTATCAGCGCCGATATTGAAAATCTGATTTTTTGCTTCGGGTACATTCACACAATCCGCAATGACCGGGGCCAAATCACCAATGTAGCTGAACGCGCGTGTTTGTGATCCGTCACCAAAAACAGAAAGTGGTTTCCCCTGCATCAATTGATTCATAAAAATGCCCACAACATTCCTGTAGCGATCGCCAATGTTTTGAAATTCACCATACACATTATGCGGACGGAAAATAACATAATCCATTCCGAACATTTCATGTGTCACTTTCAAATCCATTTCCACTGCAAGCTTTGCAATTCCATACGGATCTTCCGGCATCGGAATCATCTCTTCTTTCATTGGCGGTTTTAATGCGCCGTATACAGCGATGGAAGAAGTGAAAACAAAACATTTCACTTTATGCTTCACCGATTCGTTAATGAGGTTAACACTTCCGATCAGGTTATTCGAATAATTGAATCGTTTGATAAAATGGCTCAATCCTTCCGCAGCATATGCGGCAAGATGATACACATAATCAAATTTATGCTTCTCGAATAATTCCGATAGCAGCGTATGATCGGTGACAGAACCATTGACAAAAATCGCTTTCTCATTCACATTTTCCCGAAAACCACCGCTAAGATCGTCGAGTACTACAACGGTATGTCCGGCTAAAACAAGCTCATTAGCAACATGAGATCCGATAAATCCGGCTCCACCGGTAACAAGGGAGATTGGCATGGGGGTAAAGATAGCTATGGAAAGATTTGGTAATCTGGTAATCTGGTAACTGGGTAATTGAATAGCAGGGTAAATTTCATATCTATAGCACATTAAATCAACGACTTAGCACCATTTTCTCACTTAATTATTTTTTATTTTTTTAATTACCCAGTTACCAGATTACCAGATTACCAGATCATGTTTGCGGCCGGATTTCCACAAATGACCGATTTATTAACATAGTTAACCTTTCTATAGGGGTAACGTATAACCAGTTTGATTCACCACACACAACGCAACGGAGTTCACACAAACACACACCAGAAATGAACGCTACCTCTACAAAACCGATCCTGATCGATAAAGACCAGGTGAAAGATCTGCGATTTCCGCACTCTGAAATTTTGATTACCGCTGAGGACCTTGCTAAAAGAAAAAGCGAGCTCAGCCGGGCACTTACGCTTGGAAATGTTCACCACAATAAAGTGAGAATTATTTTTGCCGATTCGGAAGGAACCAAAATGGTAGAGACCACGATTTGGGCCGTTACTGAACTCCGGATTATTTTAAAAAGCGGAACGGTCATCCCGATCAATCGCATATTAGAAATAATTACCTGATATTCAGCTAATTATATTTATATCTTCAGAGAGCACGTAACTTTACTGCTCATGATTGAGTTAAACTGAGCTATATTCGGG
>JBKJMR010000658.1:0-3345 GCA_046596275.1 Bacteroidia bacterium
GAGTTTGTTTACGATCATCCGTTTCAATGGGGCTCAAAACGAACAGGACCTGATCTGCATCGCATCGGCGGAAAATATGGTGATGACTGGCATTACAGCCACATGTATGAGCCTTCACTAATCTCAGCAGGATCTATCATGCCTGCGTATCCCTGGTTGTTTGAAAATAAAATTGATTACACCGTAACGCCGAAAAAAATCCTGGCAATGCAAACGCTTGGTGTTCCTTACCCGGAAGGGTACGATAAAATAGCTGTGGCTGATGCGAAGAAACAAGCAAAAGCAATTTCTTCCAATCTGAAAAAAACACTTGGTAAGAAAGGCCTTGTTGCCCCGCTCAACCCCGATCACGAGATCATTGCAGTGATTGCTTATCTCCAGCGAATGGGAACCGATATAAAAGTGAAACCGCAGGTAACCGATACAACCTCAAAAAAATAACAATATGAAATTTATCAATTATCTCACCTCTATTACCGGCATTGGAATATTTCCTATGATTTCGCTGATCGTGTTCTTTGTGTTTTTTGTCCTGCTTGGATTTTATATAATGAAAGCAGATAAAGCACGATTCAATTACCTGGCCGCGTTGCCGGTTGAGAAGAATGAACAGGATAAGGATAAACTAACAGGTACTAAACATTAATCAGCGTATGAGATCGCGAACTGGCAAATTCATTTTGTGTATGTGCTCATTGCTTGCTGCATTACCTCTCGCTGCAAAACAAGCTGAACATGCTACGCAGTCGGAAGAGTCTTTATTTTCCAATACGTTATTTAACGTAATGCTTGCATTTATCATCCTGCTTTTACTTGTAATAATCGGGATGGCAGAAATGGTGAAGGCCGGCGCAGCGCAACAATTGTTACGTGAAAAAAAGAAAAAGAAAAATTCCAGCGCATCCATAACAGGGTTAATGCTGTTCTTGTTTTTTGCCTCAACAACGCTGAATGCTACTTCACCCGAAGCTCCGAAAATTTCCCGGTCAGCCGATTTTGATTATGGAGGAATGGGCGCAATGACATTTTTTATAATGTCGACAATTATTCTTTTTGAAGTGCTCATTGCTGTAATGCTATTTCGGTCAGGAATGACACTTATCAAAACAGGTGTCGCAAAAGCTGCTGCAAAGAAACTCCGCGACGAACCATCATTGCTTGAAAAGTTGAATGCTTCTGTAGCTATAGAGCAGGAAGAATCAATTCTGACAGACCATGAATATGATGGAATCCGTGAGTTGGATAATGATTTACCTCCGTGGTGGAAATATGGATTTTATCTTACCATCGTAGTGTCTGTGGTTTATCTTTTGCATTACCACGTATTTCGTACCGGGAAACTTTCTCTTGAAGAATATGAACAGGAAATGAAAGACGGCGCAATTGCTCTTGCCGAATATCAAAAAAATTCAAAGGATCTTGTTGATGAAAATACAGTAAAGCTGCTAACAGATGCCGCTACTATAAGTGAAGGAAAAGCAATATATAAACAGAATTGCGTTGCATGTCACGGTGAATTCGGACAAGGTGTAATAGGGCCAAACTTTACTGACAATTACTGGCTTTACGGTGGAAGCCTGAAAGATATTTTCAGCTCAATAAAATATGGCCGCCCTAAAGGAATGAAAGCATGGAAAGACGAATTGGGTCCTGCTAAAATACAGGCTGTAGTAAGCTTCATCAAATCTTTACAGGGAACAAATCCTCCCGGTGATGTAAGACCAAAAGAAGGTGAACTGTATGTGGAAGATGGTGCAAAACCGGTTTCAGATAGCGTAAAGCCTGTTACTGATTCACTCACTATAACAGCAATTGATCAGGTAAAAAAATAAAACGTTGCGGGCATGATGGGTGTTGGGACTGATAAAGAAAAGATGGCAGAAAAAGATCATGAATCTTTCCGGGATACGATTGCTACAGTGGATAAGTCAGGCAAACGAAACTGGATCTTCCCGAAAAAGCCGCATGGAAAACTTTATACTGCAAGAACAATTGTCAGCATTGTTTATCTCATCTTATTTTTTTCACTTCCATTTATAAAAGTCAACGGAAATCCTCTTTTTCTTTTTGACCTTCTGCACCGGAAATTCATTCTTTTCAGTGTTGTTTTCTGGCCGCAGGATGTAATGATCTTCGGCATCGGCATGCTCACATTTATTGTGTTTGTCGTGCTGTTCACCGTAATTTTCGGAAGAGTTTTTTGTGGATGGGCTTGTCCGCAAACTATTTTTATGGAAATGGTTTTCCGGAAAATAGAATACTGGATTGAAGGCGATGCCAACAGCCAGCGAAAGCTTTCTGAACAGAAATGGAATGGCGAAAAATTCAGGAAACGAGGAGTGAAGATTGGAATTTTCTTTTTGCTTTCCGTTCTTATTGCAAACACATTTCTTTCCTACATCATAGGTGTTGATGAAGTATTAAAAATTGCAAGCGAACCAATCTCAAAACATGTCGGCGGATTTATTTCAATCCTGGTTTTTTCCTTCGTTTTTTTCGGCGTATTCGCATGGTTCCGCGAACAAGCTTGTTTGATTGTTTGTCCGTATGGAAGATTGCAGGGCGTTATGCTCGACAGGAATTCCATTGTTGTAGCATATGATTATGAAAGGGGCGAACCTCGTGGAAAAATTCACCACGATGACGCGAAAAATCTTCCCCTGGGCGATTGTGTGGATTGCGAACTATGCGTAAAAGTTTGTCCCACCGGAATTGACATTCGCAATGGAACACAGCTGGAATGTGTGAATTGCACCGCTTGCATAGATGCCTGTGATGACGTGATGGAAAAAGTGTATCGCCCGAAAGGATTGATCCGTTATGCAAGCGAGAATGGAATCAAAAATAAAGTTGCGCTGAAATTTACAGGAAGAATAAAAGCGTATTCGTTCGTATTGATAGTGCTTATTGGCGTACTCGTTACAACACTTGTTACCCGTTCGGATGTAGACACTACTGTCTTACGTGCAAGCGGACAATTATTCCAGGAGCAGCCAAACGCACAGATCAGCAATTTGTACACAGTTCGGGTGATCAATAAAACACGTTTTGATTTGCCCGTTACGTTTCGAATTGAATCTGGTGACGGAGAAATCAAAGTAGTAGGAAGACCTTTGAAGGTTACAAAAGAATCGAAAGGTGAAACAGTTTTTTTTATTCTGCGTGACGAAAAAAACATCTCAACACGGAAAACAAAATTGAAAATCGGCGTGTATTCGGGCGACCAAAAATTACAGTCGGTAAGCACTACATTCCTCGGACCTGTTTTTGATTCGCTGGCAGGAACGGAAGAAGATGAAGAAGAAGAGAATGAAGAGGAAGCAGAAATGATTGACACGAACAAAT
>JBKJMR010000662.1:0-5842 GCA_046596275.1 Bacteroidia bacterium
TTGTCAGACTGAGTGTTTTTCGCTTGTAATTGTAATTTACGATGCAATATTAATTAGCGAAAAATGTATCGAAGGCAGACAACAACCTAATAATAAGCAATTGCTCTCCGCGTAATAAAAGTCTGCTTCCCGTTATTCGATTCAATGCGTGAAGTCCAGTTGCCATTTGAATCGTACTCATACGTATAAGTATACTTGTACGCAACAAAACCCGTGCGGTCGAAGCTGGTCCATTCTATACGATCGCCATTCTCATTATAAACGAACGTGTTTTTTTCTACGAGCTTTCCATTATTGTCAAACACCTGTTCCTGTGAAAGTTTTCCGCGGAATTCGTATTGAAATTTTGCTTTTGTCATTACAATTCCGTCAGCACCATAAATATCTTCCGATGTTTTCAAATGTCTGCTGTCGTATGTGCACATTATTTTACGCAACATTTTTCCGCTTCCATCCACCGCATCAATCTGAATGCAATTACCATAACCATCATACGTGTATGTTTTGCTTTCAAGAACTTCGCCTTCGTTATCATACCACGTAACCTTAGTCGGCTTGCCAACAGGATCAGGAATATATTCCCATTTTTCAGGCTGGTCATTGTCGATTGTAAAACGTTTTTCTTCCATTAGGAATCCACGGTTCGAAAATTTTCGCTCCATTTTGTAATCGAGCACATCTTCATCGGTAAAAGCAGACTCTTCAATTTTATTTCCTGCGGCATCGTATTTATTATCGAGATGAGATAACATTTTGCTGCCCGTAGAATAAAGCACTTCCGAAGTCATGAATCCAGCTTCATTATATGTGCGGAGGAAATTATAATCTGCAGTCTGGTATTCCTGCCCGATCGTATCCTTTCCGTTCTTCTGGATCATTTCGTTATACGTTTGACGAACCTGTTTTACTTTGCCTTTATAATTATCGGCAGCAAGATCAGTAGGTTTTGCAGGAGCTTGCGCGGAAGAAGTGAGGACAAGACAAAGAATGGGCAGGAGGCAGGAGAAAAGTTTTTTCATGAAGGGATTGTTTTGGTGTGGGTGTTATTCAAATGTAAAAAGATTTGGTGATTTGGCTACTGCGCATTCGCATTCTGCTTGTCGCCTTCGATACATTTTCGCAATTTGAGTTTGTTTTTAAAAATTGCTGATTCTTGCGAAAACACTCCTGACAAGACAATTTCTCCCTTGTCAGACTGAGTGTTTCGTCAGGAAAAATATTTAATACTGAAACGAAATTTATGCTGACGAAATGTATCGAAGGCGACAAACCAATTGTGTTCCATACTAATGCAACGGCTCACAAGCTGTGATCTTCAAATTATCCACGAAAACTTTTTGTCCGCCTGCATTCCAGATTCCTAACGAAACAATATCGCCGGAATGTAAAATGACAGGCGTAACAAACCAGGCGCTTACGTGTGACCATCCGTTCTTACCAACTTCAGAGCCAAAACATTTTTGTGCGTTGTAACCATACGTTTGTCCGCGGCGACCAGTCATGCTGAAAACAAAATTCAGATCAAGACTTCCATCAGAAGGCAAATTGTAAACATCGATTTCCATTTTTATCCGCAGGTGATCGTTTTTGGAAATGGAATCGAATGGAAATTTAAAATAAGAACCATATTGATGTTCATTATCGAGCATTCCGCTTTTGTTGCTGTTTAAGCCAAACGTGTCGCAAATGATTTCGTCGGGACGAAGATGATTTCTGGATTCATAATCAACAGAAAAAATTTCGCGGGAATTATAAAGGTCTTTTACTTTTTCCATCGGCGGAATATTGCCGCGATCGATTTCAAGCAATTTATCCCATTCATGTTGAACGTATGTTCTTCCGAAAATTTTCCAGTAATACTCTTTTGTCATCGACTCGCGGCTGAGAATATCGTGCGTGACTTGCCAGGTTTGAAATTGATTGAGCACAAGAAAAAATCCGGCAACCGCAGCAAAAAGATATTTAGTTGCAGTTTTTGCAAAAAGAGGTTGCAGAAAAAATCCAAGTGGAATCGCCATCAATCCGTAGGACTGCACAAAAGGTCGTTGTCCGAAAGTGCCGGCGTACCACCAACATTCCCAGCTGGAAATGAACCAGAGATTTGCGAGAAAGAAAAGCAGGAAGGGAACGAATAAATTTTTCTGTCTTTTATAAAGCGCAATAAATCCTGCGATGGCCAATAACATCATTGGCGTATAAAGCAGCCAGCCTTTTTTGTAGCTGAATAAAACTTTTAGCGTGAACGGATGGAAAAAGTCAAAACCTTCGGTGTGATTAAATGAAAACCAATGTCCGCTTGTGTATTTCCAATAAATAAGTTGCAGTGATCCGATAGTGATCATTCCGGCTAATAAAAAGAAAACATGCATCCATTTTTCAGCAAGCAAGCGCATTTTTTCTTTGAATGTTTGCCATCCGCTTACATTCCAGAACAACGGAACAAGCACCCAAACAATTTCTGAAGGACGTGTGATGGTGATCAGTCCGAGCAATAACCCGATTGCCAACGCCGTTTTCTTTTGCGCACGTTCATGCCATTTAATTGTAAGCAAGATCAAAAGCGTATCGGCTGCAAACAAATAAATGTGCGGAAGCATACATTCATAAGTCGCGTAATAATAAAGATTCGTTCCGAGCGCGATCAGTAAAAGTAAAACGGCAGAAAGCTTATCGCTGAAAAAACGAAGCAGCAATTTTCGCAGAAACCAAATTCCTAAGATTCCGTAAAACAATGCGGAGCAAATCATCGCCCATTGATAAGGCGGAGAAAGCCCGTCGGCACGATAATCAAAAATCCTGGCAAACAAATGTCCCGCACAAAAAAACGGCAGATTAAAAATTGAAAATCCAACGGGATAAACATTTACCAGGCGATCTTTTTGTCCGGGCCAGGTTTGATAGAACGGCCGGTCTTTTTGGTACGTTGAATTGAGCTGATCAATCCAAACACGATCCTGCATTCCCGGATCACGATGAATGATGATTGCGGGAAGATGTAAGTAGTAGCCGTAATTATCCCAACTCAGCGCATACGAATCGCGGATAAATGGTTCAACAGTTTTTACCTGCCTGATTTTTACGAAAACAAAAAAAAGGGAAATGAAGATGAAAGCGAAAAGTGATAGCCGGTAAGCGGAATTTGCTTTCAATAATGACATTGATCAAAAATAAGGGAAATTAAATTGATCGTTTGCTTTTTGCTGCCAATGGAATTTCTCTTAGATTGGAACAAACAATGTCAAACAAACAATGTTCAATGAACAAGTGTACCAGACAACGAACGGAAATGTTTCACCAAGCCGGAATAGATCAGCAGCAAACTTGCAGTTAACACTACATGCGCGATGTCGTTGTAGGTGAACCAATCGGTGAGCTTTACTTTAAGCACGACAAAAATTGCGGCGATGGCGGCAAATAAAATCCCGGTGCCAACCCTGGCAGTTGCAATTTTCTTTTTGCTGAACAGAAAAATATTCCAGAAAGCAATCGGTACAAGCGCTAATGCAACATCAATATTCACCGCGGCAAACATCCGGATGTAAACCATCAGCCAGCAGAAAAAAAGAAATTGTAAAACGATGAGCACGCGTAACCAGCCGAATTGTTTTGGAAAATACCACTTCGCAGTTGCAATTTGTGCAAATGTTGCGGCGAAGATCTGCATCCATCCCATCATCAGCCAGATGTAAAAGTGCGTTTGTACCGGGATGTACCAGGAAAATCCGTGAACAGGAACACCTAACAGGTACGCGATTGAACTGAACAGAAAAAACAAGCTCCATCCGTGCGCTTCGGTTTTTATTTGCGCATGCGGACTTGATTTGAATTTTGAAATTTTAAGAAAACACCAGAAGCCAACACAAAAAAGTAAAAGGTTGGTGATAACAGTTGCCGGATCGCGAAAATGCTCAAGCCCTAAAAAAGAGGTTTCCTTGAAATATTTAATCATTCGGCCGTAAAAGTAATGGTTTGTTGCTTTGGGAGAAATTTCAGCGGTAGAGATTTGGTAATATGTCCCGATAAATGATCGGGATGATAACTCGGTGATTTAAAAAAGGATTTACCGAATTCTGATTAAGAGAAAGGCAAATTAAGGTCCAAAAGCGATTAACCAGAACTACTTTTCTTTTCCGTGGTTTCGCCTTTTTTTCGGCTCCATTTTTTTTCTTCCGTCCCTTCGTCCCCTTTTCGTCCCTACTTTTGTATTGATGACAAACAAAAAGACAACACCAAAAGGAACAAGTCCGCTCGGGATTCCGGCTTTGCTTTTAGAAACGCTTACGCACTTTATTGATGATGGCACTACTGCCGATCGTGCGTTGAATGAAACATTTCGCAAGTATAAGATCCGCGACCAGGAACAACGATCGGAGCTTGCGCTGCGTTTTTATGGAATCGTTCGTTTCTGGCGACCGCTTGTTACTGCTTTAGGTGAAGATAAATTTGAAACGCTGGAACAAGTAAAGCGACTTATCGGTGTATGGAATGCGTGGAAGAAAATTTATGCGGGCGAGAAGCAGGAAAATTTAACCGGGCCACCTGCTGAACGACTGAACAAATACATGCGTGTGCGAAAGCTGAGAGAATCTTTTCCGGATTGGCTCGATGCATTTGCCGTGGAACAGTTGGGCGAAGAAAATTGGGACGCATTATCCAAAGTGCTGAACAAAGAGCCGAAGCTGTACCTGCGCGTGAATACTTTGAAGATAAAACGTGAGCTGCTGATGCAAAAGCTGAAAGCAGAAGGTGTAGAAGCATACATGCACAACGATTCGGCCGATGCGCTGATCGTAAAAGTGTATGCGAATGTTTTTGCGCTTGAATCATTCCACGAAGGATTGTTTGAGGTGCAGGACATCGCTTCACAACGCGTTAGTGAGTTTATGGATGTGCATCCCGGCATGCGCGTAGCAGATGCGTGTGCGGGCAATGGAGGCAAAACACTTCACATTGCGGCGTTGATGCAGAACAAAGGAAAGATTGTTGCGATGGATGTGGTGCAGAACAAGCTGGATGAGCTCCGCGCACGCTGCACACGAAACGGAATTGATCTTGCAGAGACAAAGCTGGTTAATACACCTGAAGTCATCAGCAAGATGGAAGGAACGTTTGATCGCGTGCTGCTGGATGTTCCGTGTACAGGAACAGGAGTGCTGAGAAGAAATCCGGACATACGATGGAGATTGTACCCGGAAGACATTACAGAGATGGTGAAGAAGCAACAGGAAATTCTGAATTCATATTCAACACTTGTAAAGCAAAACGGAATGCTTGTGTATGCAACGTGCAGCATTTTTCCGTGCGAAGGTGAAGAGCAGGTAAAACGTTTTCTTGAAGCGAACGGTGATGCCTGGAATTTGGAAGAAGAATTGCGCATAAATCCGGTTTCAGACGATGGAGACGGATTTTATCTCGCCCGGATGAAAAAAAATTAAAATAATTTAAAATAATTCCGGAGCAGAAATTCATCATCAAAACACTTCATCATCATCAAAAATATTTTTCATCATCACACGAATTTTATTTTCATCACATCTTCTGCTTCATTGATGAATAAAGGCGTTGCGAGATTTATTTTTTTCGAAAACAAAAAATAAAATCATGATTGAAGAACAAAAAACTAGATTGAAATGCGAAGAAAAAAAATCACGTATCGTGCTTATTAACAAAGCTGTGTTGAAAAATACGATAGGTAATATTTCTTTCGTGTCATAATTTTTTATTACTTCGTCGCAAATAAATTTTTCAAAACCAAAAACCATGGCAAAGAAAGCAACCAAAAAAGCAGCTCCTAAAAAGAAAACTGCTAAGAAAGCCGCTAAAAAAGGCGCAAAAAAAACAG
>JBKJMR010000157.1:0-2726 GCA_046596275.1 Bacteroidia bacterium
TTCAATTACCAATTTACCAGATTACCAGATCACTAAATTCCTGCCACGACAATGATACAGTATGATAAATTCACCCTCTCGAACGGATTGAAAGTGATCGTTCACCGCGATGAGGCTACTCCGCTGGCTTGTGTAAATATTCTTTACGATGTGGGCGCGCGTGATGAGGACGAAAGCAAAACGGGATTTGCGCATTTGTTTGAGCACCTGATGTTCGGCGGATCGATAAATATTCCGAGCTACGATGAACCGTTGCAGCGTGTGGGTGGTGAAAATAATGCGTTCACTACAAATGATATTACGAATTATTATTTGACACTGCCTTCGGAAAATTTAGAAACTGCCATGTGGCTGGAATCTGACCGTATGCTGAGCCTTGCGTTTTCGGACAAGAGTTTGGAAGTGCAGCGCAATGTGGTGATTGAAGAATTTAAGCAGCGTTATTTGAATCAGCCTTATGGTGATGTGTGGTTGCTGCTTCGTCCGCTTGCTTACAAAACGCATCCTTACAAATGGTCGACGATAGGGAAAGAGATCAAACATATTGAGGATGCGGTGATGGATGATGTGAAAGCATTTTTCAAAAAACATTATTGTCCGAAAAGCGCGGTGATGGTGGTTGCGGGAAATGTAACCACTGAACAGGTAAAGGAGCTGGGGGAAAAATGGTTCGGACCGATTGCGGGTGGAGAAAAGCCGGTTCGTAATTTACCTGAAGAGCCGCGCCAGGAAGAATATCGCCGCATGGATGTGGAGCGAGATGTTCCGTTTGATTCGCTGACGATGGCGTTTCATATGTGCGACAGAAGAGACAAAGATTATCATGTGCTGGATTTAATGTCGGATATTTTATCGCGTGGAAATTCTTCGCGTTTATATAATCGCCTTGTGAAAGAAGATCGTTTGTTCAGCGAAATTTCTGCTTTTGTGATGGGCGATATGGACAAAGGATTATTTGTGGTATCGGGAAAAGTTTCGCCCGGTGTTTCTTCGCAAAAAGCGGAAGACGCAGTTTTTATAGAACTGGAAAAACTTGGTGCCGGATTAATTTCAGAGCGCGAATTAAGCAAAGTGAAAAATAAAGTTGAATCATCGTTAATGTTTGCAGAGATGAGCATTCTAGATAAATCGATGAATCTTGCTTATTTCGAATTGCTGGGTGATGCGGAAATGATCAATAATGAGGTGGACAGATATTTAGCTGTAACGCCGGATGATCTTCAACGTGTTTCGAAAGAAGTGTTGCGCAAAACAAATTGTTCTTCGTTGCATTATTTATCAAATCGGAAAAAAGAGTAGTATTGAGTATTTGGTATTTGGTATTGAGACTGTGTGCGGGAATAACTTATCTGCCGGTATGATTACAGATTACGGGATTACCAATTACCAATTACCAATTACCAATTACACAATCACCTCCGCCGCGGCGGACATCAAATCACCCTCCGCCGCGGCGGACACTAAATCTTTTAACATGAGCGATTACGGTGCAATGATAATTCTGACGAAAAAGGATGATCCGTCTTTTTTGGATGCGGAGAAAAAATTATTGGAGCGTGAAATTGATAAGATCAAAAGTGAAAATGAATTTGCTGATGCGCTTGGAGATAATTTTCAATACATCGTTTCTGAAGGTGTAGGGAAGGATTTTAAATACCTTGTTGTAATTCTCAGTCAGTACTGGAATAGAGATGGTGACGATGAGGATGACGCCAAGAATTTCGAAATGGCTAAAGAAAATGATTTGAATGAAGCTGAAAAGATTGCTGAAATGCTGAAGCCGACTTTTGGTGAAAAATTTAAAATTGAGCCGGTGTTTGAAAACTGGTAGGAAAAAAGATTAACACGAAAATAAAAATACAATGACAACAATAAACAGAACAGCAGCACCGGCATTTCACGGCGTTGAAAAAATAAACCTTGTTGAAGCAGTGAAAGTGGAATTGTCGAATGGCATTCCCGTTTATTTGCTCGACGCAGGCACGCAGGAAGTGACGCGCATTGAATTTATTTTCCGTGCCGGCATTCGTCACCAGTCAAACGCGCTGGTTTCTTCGGGTGTGAATGATATGCTGGATGAAGGCACGCACACACGCAATGCAGAAGTGATTGCTGAAGAGCTGGATTTTTATGGCGCATTCATTGAAACGGAAACACAGCATGATGTTGCGTCGTTCACTTTATTTTCATTGAATAAACATTTGCGTTCGACTTTGCCGGTTGTGCAGGATATCATCCGCAATGCTTCTTTTCCTGAGCATGAATTCAAAATTTACCTGACGAATAAACGCCAGAAGTTTTTAGTGGACAACGATAAAGTTTCTGTGCTGGCGCGAAGAAAATTTAATGAATTGCTTTTCGGTACATCACATCCATACGGAGCTGCAAGCAAACTTCCCGATTTTGATCTGCTCACACGCGATGCGCTGGTGGATTTTCACAAGATTAATTACACTTCCGATCGCTGCACAATTGTTGTTTCCGGGAAATTGCCGGAGAATATAAAGGAGCTGCTGGAAACATTTTTCGGTGATGCAGACTGGAAAGCAACAACAGCGAACGCAGATGAAAAATTACCTGCTGCGGTTACAGATGCGCAGCGCATTCATACAATTGAAAAAGAAGGCGCTGTTCAATCTGCGATTCGCATGGGCCGCGTGCTTTTCAATAAAACGCATCCTGATTATTTAGGCATGCAGGTTTTGAATACAGTGCTTGGCGGTTAT
>JBKJMR010000250.1:0-6047 GCA_046596275.1 Bacteroidia bacterium
AAAAACACTCAGTCTGACAAAAGGGAATTTCTCTCTTGTCAGACTGAGTATTCCGCTTAATGAATTCTAATTTGCTTCGCATTTATATTTCAAAGCGGAATACTCAGTCTGACAAGAGAGAAATTCCCTTTTGTCAGACTGAGTGTTTTTCGCTTGAGAAAATAACTTTAAAATACAATCTCCAATAGCGAAAAATGTATCGAAGGCGACAAACAGAGAAATTCCCTTGTCAGACTGTTTTTCGCTTGAGAAAATAACTTTAAAATACAAACTCTAATAGCGAAAAATGTATCGAAGGCGACAAACAGAGAATTTCCCTTGTCAGACTGAGTGTTTTTCGCTTGAGAAAATAACTTTTAAATACAATCTCCAATAGCGAAAAATGTATCGAAGGCGACAAACAGAGAAATTCCCTTGTCAGATTGAGTGTCTCGTCAGAGGAAATTTAATTGCAGAAGGAAAAAACAATTCTGACGAGATGTATCGAAGGCGACAAACCGTGCGCCTACTCCAGCACCATCGTAGTAGTCCCAATCATCACCTTATCCGAATACAACTCCACAATATATTTTCCGGGAGCCAATTCATCTTCTTCTTTTGCTTTCGGACAAAGTATCAAAACCGTCATCGGCTGATTCTGGTAATCGATTGTTTTTTTCGCTGCGAAATAAGCGGTTGTATTCCCGAATGTAAACTGGCGGGTCGGACTTCTTTCCTGTGTCAGCTCCTGCGCGTCAGGAGTAATGATGCGCACGTAAATATCATGTCCGCCGGCAATCGTTAAATCATTGTCCGCAACATCAAACGTCACGCGGATCTTATCCACCTTCGACGCTTTTGTTGTTTCAGAATCTTTTTTTCCACCGCGCGATTGTTTTATGCCGATAGCTTTTACATTCATCGTAGAAAGCACAGCCGCACGATCAATTCGTCCTTTCAACGCTTCCTTCTCACCTTCCACAAGCTTCGTTCTGTTCTTCTCGTTGTCAAGCTGGCCGAGGACTTCTTTTTTCTCTGCGATCAAAACACCATTAAGCGTATTCAGCGAGTCGATCGTGCGCACATAACCTTGCATGATCTGTCGCAAGGTTTGCGTTTCTTTTTTCAGCTTCGCAATCATGTACGAATCACCTTTGTGCTTTTCCGCTTGTAAGATCAGCGAATCAATCAATGCACGTTTCGCAACCAGCTCTTCATTCAGCACAGCATCACTTGTTGTCAGCGCATCGAAATCTGCTTTCAGCGCAAGCAGATCAGCCTGCACATTATCTTTCTCTTTTATCGTCGTCTCAATTTTTATTTCATGCGTCGACACAATTGTTTTCAGCTCTTTATATTGAAAGCTCATGTAAGCGCACAATCCTGCGAGAATAAAAATGATGAAGAGATATATCGCATGCAGCTTGCGGTTATTCTTTTCTTCTTTTGCTGCCGGTGTTGTTGCCTGGTTATCCATTTTCTTCTTTCGTTTGCCGATAATTTTGTACAGCAAAAAATATTCCTTTAATTACAGCAAAATTACGTTTTTATGAGCATGAGCGGAATAAAACAGCTTGCAGGAGATTTTGCTTCCTTGTTCTTTCCCAACTTATGCGCCGCCTGTAACGGGCATCTTTTGCGTGGTGAAGTTGCAATTTGTACAGCTTGTATCATGGACTGTCCCCGCACCTTTGATGAACACGATCCTGTTGATAACCCCGTGGCGCGTGTTTTCTGGGGCCGTGTGCAATTGCAGTCTGCCGCTTCACTTTTTGTTTTTACCAAAGGCGGTAAAGTGCAGGAGCTCATTCACAATCTTAAATACAACGAACGGAAAGATGCCGGTATTGCAGCAGGAAGATTATTTGGGAATGACATAAAAAATTTAACGCCTTTTAACACGATCGACGCAGTGATACCGGTGCCTTTACATCGCGATAAATTTATCAAGCGCGGTTATAATCAAGCCTCCTGCTTCGGCCAGGGAATTGCACAGGCACTTTCCATTCCGCTTTACGAACACGGCATGCTGCGCTTAAGTGCAACCGAAACACAAACCAGAAAAAGTCGAAGCGAACGTTGGGAGAATGTTGAAGATGTTTTTACCGTCAACAAAAAAATAAATCTTGCAGGCAAACATATTTTAATTGTCGACGATGTTATTACCACAGGCGCTACAATTGAAGCATGTGCCATTCCGCTTTTACAATTACCAGGAACAAAAGTGAGCGTATTATCACTTGCAAGCGCGAGAGATTAATAAGCACACGGATGACGCGGATTTGACGGATAAAAACGGATTTATCTGTGCGGATCCGTTAAATCCGTAGAATCCGTGTTCCATCTACCGCGCAGGATTTTATCAGTGTAGATCCGTCAAATCCGTATCATCCGTGTTCCATCTACCGCGCAGGATTTATCTGTGCAGATCCGTTAAATCCGCG
The DNA here is from genome assembly GCA_046596275.1 of Bacteroidia bacterium. GTDB lineage: Bacteria > Bacteroidota > Bacteroidia > Palsa-965 > Palsa-965. Next base: position 2,424 of record JBKJMR010000250.1, read on the forward strand.
TCATCCGTGTTCCATCCCACCACGCAAGAAAAAATCCGATCTTTGCCACCGGAAATCACCATGGCAGAAAATCTTGCAATTTCAGGAACCACCAAAGAAGAACATTATCGTTCACTCTTGCCGCAGCTGGCCGGTTTGACAGATGGCGAAAATGATTTCAATGCAAACCTTGCAAACATCGTTGCAGCGCTCAAACAAACGTTTAATTTTTTCTGGGTCGGCGTTTATCATGTGAAAGCGGAACAGCTTGTGCTCGGACCTTTCCAGGGCCCAATCGCCTGCACACGCATCGCCAAAGGAAAAGGAGTTTGTGGTGCAAGCTGGGAGAAAAAACAAGTAATGTTAATTCCCGATGTCGATCAGTTTCCCGGGCATATTTCTTGCAGCTCCGATTCAAAATCTGAAATTGTTGTTCCCGTCACCGATGAAAACGGAAATGTGATTTTAGTGATCGACGTCGACAGCAACAAGCTCAACGATTTTGATTCCACCGACCAGCGTTACCTCGAAGAAATAGCAGGATTAATTGCAGTGCTTTACAACAGACGTGATGCGTAAATTTTTGATCCGGAAAATCCCGGCCGGACTGCTTCTTATTTTGATGACACTTTCCTCCTGCGCGCTGGTGCTCACTCCCGACGGCGGACCAAAAGATGCAGTTCCTCCGCGCGTAGTTAACTATTCGCCCGATAGCGCAGCAACAAATTTTACCGGCAACAAAATCGTTTTGGAATTCAATGAATATATTCAGCTGAAAGATCTCAACAACCAGCTCATCATTTCACCACCGCTGAATAATGATCCCGATGTAATTATCCGCAGAAAAGATATTGTCATCACGCTCAACGATACATTGCTTCCGAATACCACCTATACCATCAGCTTCGGAAATGCCATCCGCGATATCACAGAAGAAAATGTGCTGGATAATTTTCGCTACGTTTTTTCTACAGGCACGTTCATCGATTCACTTCGCATTTCAGGAAAAGTGGTGAATGCTTCTACGCTCGCCGGAGAAAAAGGAATGCTTGTCATGCTTTATGCAAATACAGGCGATTCAGTTCCATTGAAACAACGTCCGTATTATTTCACGAAGACAAGAGATGATGGCACTTTCATCATGACAAATCTTCGCGCAGGAACTTACAAGCTGGTTGCGCTCGACGATAAAAATTCAAATTACTTTTTTGATAATTCATCTGAGCGTATCGCTTATTCCACTGAATTAATCAGTCTCGCAAAAAACAACGATTCCATCAACCTGAAAATTTTCAAAGAAGATCCGGTGAAACAAACGCGTCTCAAAGCACAGCAGCTTGCAGCAGGAAGATTTTCTTTTTTGTATGCTTTGCCATTAAAAGATCCGCAGGTTAGTTTTATTCCCGCGCTTCCTGCAGGCATGGAAGTTTTTAAAGAAGTTTCCGTCACCGGCGACAGCATAGATTTTTGGTTCAACACAGTTCTGATCGACTCGCTCACATTTGTCATTCACGACGAAGCAACTTCGCTGAATGATTCCGTAACACAAATGATGGTAAAGCCCGGCGATAAAAGCAGGCGCATCCGCACAGGCGCATCCGATCCGCGCAAGCTCGTGATGAATCCGAATACAGGCGGCTCTTCCTTATTTGATCTCGGCAAACCGTTGCAAATCACTTCCAGCAATCCACTGCGCGTTTTTAATCCGAACGATTTTATTTTGCTCAAAGGAAAAGATACACTGAAAGCGAACCCGGTGTTGTCGGCAAACAAACGATTGATCACTTTCAATTATACGTTCGAAGAAGACAGCTCGTATTCGCTTTTTGTAAAACCAGCTGCTGTCACAGATTGGTTCGGACAAAAAAATGACACGGTTGCTACCAGCTTCAAGATTCGGGAATCACGCTATTACGGAACGCTGAACGTAAAGCTTACAGGTTTGCCTGCAGGAAATTATTTATTGCGGGTAGTAAATGATAAAGATGTTGTAATACGCGAATTAAAAATTGCAGACATCACCACAGCAAAATTCGAATTGCTCGGTCCGGGAACTTACCGTTTGAAATTAATTGCTGATGAAAATAAAAACGGGAAATGGGATACGGGAAATTACCTGCAAGGCAAACAGCCCGAGCGTGTGATCTATTATGTCAATCCTGTGAAAATGCGGTCGGGATGGGATATGGATGTGGAATGGATTTTTAAGTAGAAAAGGGGGGACGAAGGGACGAAAAAGGGGACGAAAAAAGCTTCCTGAAAAATACTTCAATATCTTCCTCTTGAATTCTTGACACCACCCCTGCGTCCCCTCGTCCCTTCGTCCCTATTTGTTTTAAAAACTAAATCTCTATTCTAAACTCATCACCATCCATCCCCGCCGGGAATCTTGTGCGGAAATCGAATAATTCGCGGTAGGATAATTTTTCTGAAATTATTTCATCCCGTGAAATGATCGCGCTTTTAATATGGTCGCCTTTGAAATCGATGATGGCGGAATCTCCCGTGTATAAAACATTGTCGCCATCATTTCCGATGCGATTCAGTCCTACAACGTAAGAAAGGTTTTCAATCGCACGTGCCATGAGCAATGTTTTCCAGGCAATGCTTCTTCGCTCGGGCCAGTTCGCTACGTACAAAAGCAAATCGTAATCAGAGACCATGTGGTCGTCTTGTATCGTCCAGCGATTGCGGCTCCACACAGGAAAACGCAGATCGTAACAAACAAGCGGACAAACATTCCATCCATGCAGATTGACGATTAATTTTTTTGTGCCTGCGGTAAATTTTTTCTCTTCACCGGCAAGGCGAAACAAATGGCGCTTATCATATTGCTCATACGATCCGTCGGGGCGCACCCAGAGTAAACGGTTGTAATAATTTCCATCTTCATAGGCGATGAAGCTTCCCGTTACAACAGTATTATAAGTTGAAGCTTGTTTACGCATCCATTCCAGCGTGGGGCCATCAGTAGGTTCACCAAGCTTTAGCGGATTCATTGAAAACCCCGTGGTGAACATTTCCGGCAACACCAGCAAATCAAGCGGATCTTCAATAGCGCGCAATTTTTCGCCGAACATGTGCAGGTTGGCTTTTCGGTCTTCCCAAAAAAGTTGAGATTGAACTGCGGTAACAATTATATCACGGGGCTTCATAGTATAAAGTTACAAGTAAAAAGATTTCAATCCTTCAAGGTGTCGCAATTTAAAATTCGTCACTATATGAGCTAATCTGTGAAATCTGCGTAATCAGTTGTTGCAAAAACTTGCCACAGATTACGCGGATTACACAGATTGAATTGTCTTTATGGAAAGATTATTGCTTTGGCACTTTATAGCTGCTTACCGGCTTGAATTTTTGCTTTTGTTTTCTTCCGAATGTGGTTTTAAAGGAGTTCCGTTTCTTGCTGTATTTCAGATGTACATTTTCATCTTCAATTACATATAATTTTTTACCCCGGATATAGGCGTATTTATAATCAGCATTAAGCTTTTTACCTGATTGATATTTTTCACCATCCGCCGCGATAGGAATAAAATCATTGTATTCTTCCAGGTAAAATCCAAATTGCACACGCCGCATGATGTTCTTCTTTTTTATTCTCACCAGCGTATCTGAAAATGTGAATTCCGTATACATTTCAGG
>JBKJMR010000264.1:0-2663 GCA_046596275.1 Bacteroidia bacterium
ATCCTTGGAGATTTTGATTCGATCAAACAACCTAACGGTACTTACAAGCTAAGATCAGGTACAGCCGATTCAACTACTATCAAAGTAGTAGGTGGAGTTGGTAAATACGTGATCCAGGCAGGCGCCGTTGGTCTTCAGCAATGGTCAGGTCTTATCCGTATGAAAAAGCCGGATGGATCAGGTTCTGATTATTATCCTTTCAAAGGCGAATACATGGTAGCAACTCCTTCTGCTGCGGTATTCCTTGAGAAAATGAACGTGTTCTACATCGGAGTTGATAATCCTATCACAATTTCAGCAGGTGGTGTTGCTCCAAGCGATCTTCAGCCTTCTCTTGCAGGCGGTACATTACGCTCCAGCGGAAAACCTGGTCAGTATATTGTAACTGTTGCAAGTGGAACAGAAGCTACACTTACCGTAAATGCGAAAACCAGCGGAGGAAATAAATCCATGGGAGCTTTCAAATTCCGTGTTAAGCGTGTACCTGATCCGGTTGCTTATGTAGGAAATCTGAAAGCAGATGGTCAAATGACCAAAGCTGAATTGCAGGGACAAAGTGGTGTATTTGCCCGTATGGACAACTTCGACTTTGACTTGAAATTCCAGGTTATCTCTTTCGTAATGTCGATGAGCATTAACGGCGTTTTCGTTGAGAAAAAGTCAACAGGCCCTGGAATTACCCCTGAAATGAAAACGATGCTTGCCGGCGCTAGACCAGGTAACAAAGTATTCTTTGAACAAGTAACAGTAAAAGGCCCTGATGGAACCATGCGCAAGATTCCGGGTGTAAACATCAAAGTCAAGTAAACAAAAACTCCCAAGGAGGGACGTACCATGAAGACGATCAAGTTTGTACTGGTTGCAGTTGTAATGTTCCTGGCTTTCGACACAGTCAAAGCACAGGTTCTCGATCCGGTTTTCCCGGACCAGGTTTTTCTCCGTGAAAATACCCGGACCCGCAAACCAATTCCTTACACATTCCTGCGTGAAGCAGACGTAATGTGGTCAAAGCGCGTATGGCGTACGCTTGATCTTCGCGAGAAGTTCAATCACCCGCTGTATTACCCTGAAACCCGCATTAACGATCGCAGAAGCCTTTTTGATGTTATCAAAGATGCTTTGATCGCAGGTGAGATCACTGCTTTTGATAATCCGGCTATGGACGATGAGTTCAGAGTTAAGATGTCGAAAGCTGCGATTGAAGGAACATTCACTTCGTGGGATTCTACCAACCAGACGGAAGATCCGAACAACCCGGGAACATTTATTCTCGCGCCTTTAAAATCTGAGCTCAACTCCAATAACGTGAAAGCGTACTGGATGAAAGAAGATTGGTTTTTCGACAAGCAGCGTTCTGTAATGGATGTTCGTATCCTCGGACTTTGCCCGATGAAAGAAAAAGCTGATCCGACAACTGGTGAGATCATTGGTTATTCACCATTATTCTGGGTTTATTTCCCGCAGTGTCGTCCGGTTTTTGCTAAGGCAGAAGTTTACAACACAAAGAATGATGCTGAACGCCGTTCACTTGATGATGTTTTCTGGAAGCGAATGTTTGCGAGCTACGTTCACAAAGAATCAAACGTATTCGATCGCGTAGTTTCTCAATACTACACAGGACTCGATGCTTTGCTTGAGTCTGATCGTATCAAAAATGACATTTTCGTAATGGAACATGACTTGTGGCATCTTTAGGCCGACTTGTTAATCACATAAGAAAATCTCTCCTGTTAAACGGAGGGATTTTTTTTTGAACGTACTTCAGCAAAACGCATTTAAAGCGCGCTGGCGAAATATTTTTATTTTTTTGAGTGACTTTCCTTTTTCGCCTGACTTATGCTTTCAGAAACGCCCACCAGGGTTTTTAAACGAAAGAAAGGAAGTCATCATGAAAAAGATCCCACATCAAACCAGCCATCGTCCTGCTGTAGTGTGCAACATCCGCCCTGCAATTGTATTAACCCTGCTGCTTATTTTAAGCTGTTCCATTTTATTGGAAGCACAACCCGGATCTGTGCTCGAACCGAATTTCGGCGAAACATTTTATATCAAACAAAATGCGCGTACACGTAAACCAACCCCGTATGTACACGAATCTGAAAGAGATATTATGTGGTCGAAGCGTGTGTGGCGCACTATTGACTTGCGGGAAAAATTTAATCACCCGATGTATTATCCCGAAACACAGATCAACGACCGCAAAAGTTTGTTTGATGTGCTGAAGGACGGAATTATCAATGGTGAAATTTATGCTTATGACAATCCATTCTTTGATGATGAATTCAAAGTAAGAATGTCTAAAGTAACTTACACAGGACTTTTTACACAGGTTGATACAACCAATTATGTCCAGGATCCTAATAATCCTGACGGTCCGATGATACTTGCGCCTATCACGACAGAGCTTACTTCACGTGATGTAAAACAATATTGGGTGAAAGAAGACTGGTTTTTTGATAAGGAGCGTTCCGTGATGGATGTGCGCATCTTAGGATTGTGCCCGATGAAAGAAAAGCTTGATCCGACTACAGGAGAAATCCTCGGCTATTCACCCTTGTTCTGGGTTTATTTTCCGCAATGCCGCGCTTCTTTTGCAAGGTCCGAAGTATTCAATACAAAGAATGATGCGCAGCGAAATACCTATGATGATCTTTTTCAGAAAC
>JBKJMR010000287.1:0-3919 GCA_046596275.1 Bacteroidia bacterium
GATGAAGTCATTGTAGCGGTTGGGAAATCGGAAGACGGAACATTGCAATTAATTCAATCCATCAACGATCCGAAAATAAAAATCATCGAAACGATTTGGGATGATACGTTGAGAGAAGGTGGAAAAGTTTTGGCGGATGAAACCAATAAAGCTTACGCAGCTATTTCAGAAAAAGCGGATTGGTGTTTTTATATCCAGGGTGATGAAGTGATTCATGAAAAATATCTTCCTGCTATTAAAGAAGGAATGATGAAGTGGAAGAATGATAAAAGTGTGGAAGGTTTACTTTTTAATTACACCCATTTTTACGGATCGTATGATTTTGTCGGCGACTCGAGGAAATGGTACAGGAAAGAAATTCGGATTGTAAGAAAAAACAACGAAATACTTTCCTATAAAGATGCGCAGGGTTTTCGCAAAAAAGATAATTCAAAGCTTCATGTTAAACAGCTTGATGCTTTCGTTTATCATTACGGCTGGGTGAAACCACCGGAAGCAATGCAGGCAAAACAAGAATCATTTCATAAAATGTGGCACGATGATCAATGGATGAAAGAAAACATTCCTGCGACTGACAAATTTGATTATTCGCAAATCGATTCGCTTGCCAAATTCAACGGAACACATCCGCAGGTAATGCTCGAACGCATCCAAAAACAAAACTGGAAATTTGATTTTGATCCGACGAAGAAAAAGTGGGGAATGAAAATGAAGTTGCTGATGTGGGTGGAAAAGCGCTTCGGGAAGAGAATTGGTGAGTATCGGAATTATGTGCTTCGGTGAGTTTCTTGTTTCTTGTTTCTCGTTTGTTGTTTGTTGTTGTTAGACCAACCCGAAACTTTTTTAAACCAGAAACAAGAAACCTTTTAAACCAGAAACCAGAAACTTTTTAAACTAAAAACAAGAAACCTTTTAAACCAGAAACTTTTTAAACTAGAAACTTTTTTCTCTCAAATAAACAATCATATCCGTTCTCGGTAATTCTCCTGCGTAACCAAGACTTCTGATCATTGTTACAATTTGTCCGTTGTGGAAGGATCTGTGATTCATACAATGCATTAACATTACGGCATTGTCCATTGTATGTTCTTGTCCCGACAAATCTTTGAAAATCGTTACTCCGGTGAAAAAAGAATCTTCCTGGCTTTCTATGTATTCAACAAATTTTTCTGCGCCTTCAATGAATGATTCGATAGGCGTTGTTGCCGGCAAATCTTTTGTCATGAAAGGAAGCGATTGTCCTCTGAAACGATTCAGCCAAACGTATTCCGCATCCCAGATATGAAACGCAGTTTTTTTCACAGACTTAAAGCTGCTGTTGGTTTCTTGCTCGAGCCAAACTGCATCCACTTTTTTCAATCCTTCCAAAAGGGCTTTATTCGCCCAGAGATTGTAACGTGCGTAAGAAAGAAGAAGATCTTTTATTGAATTCATCATTCGCAATTTGAGATTCGAAAATTATTACTCCCATCCCTGCACAAGCACATCAACGAGGTGCATTACTTTGATGTTTTTATTTTGCTTTTTTATTAAGCCATCCAAATGCAGCAAGCAGGAAAGATCGGTGGAAATAATAATTTCTGCTCCTACTTCTTCTGCCATTTTTAATTTTTGTTCGGCCATTCCCACTGCAACACCTTCGAACTTCGTAGAAAACATTCCGCCGAATCCGCAGCACACTTCTGTATTTGCCATCTCGCGCAATTCGAGTCCACGCACTTTTGAAAGCAATACCCGCGGCTCACGATGAATTCCATATTCTCTCAGTCCCGCGCATGAATCGTGAAATGTTGCAACACCATCCAGCTTTGCACCAAGATCTGTGATCTTTAAAATATTGACAAGAAAATCAGAGAATTCAAAAAGATTTTTCTGCACCTGCCTGTTTTGATTATGGAGAATAGAGTTGTGAAACATTTCTCCATAATAGTTACGGACAAATCCTGTGCACGAAGCAGAAGGAGAAACGATATAACGATCGCTTTGAAATTCTTTGATGAACTTCTCTCCTACTTCTTTGCAGGAATCGAAATAGCCGGAATTAAAAGCAGGCTGACCGCAACAGGTTTGTTCGTGATTGTAATTCACACCACATCCCACACGCTCGAGCAATTTGATCATGTTCATTGCCGTCTCCGGGTAGAGCTGATCGACGAAACATGGTATAAATAAATCAACTATCATTCTTTTAAAAATTGGTGGTTGGTGGTTTGAAAGAGTTGGTGGGAGAATTGCAACGCTTCAAATTGTCAACCTGTTTAATGTACTGTTTCTGATTTCGGCACTCGAAGTAAGAGCAGGAATCCGATTACAAAGGTAATAATGATTGAAAGTACAGAATTCCTTATTCCACCGGTAGCGCCTTCAATAAATCCGAATGAAATAGTTCCGATGGCCAAACCTATTTTTTCGCTCACATCAAAAAAGCTGAAATAAGAAGCATGATCATTTGTTTCGGGAAGCATTTTGGAATAAGTTGAACGCGACATGGCCTGGATTCCGCCCATTACTAATCCGACGCTTGCAGCAACCATATAAAACTGAACGGGTGTGTAGACAAATTTGTAAACGCAAAAACAAATTACAACCCATAGAAAAATCACGATGCCAATTGTTTTCAGGTTTCCTATAACTCTCGATAATCTGGAAATCAGGAAAGCTCCCAGGATTCCGAGAAACTGAATAAGCAGGATGCTGATAATAAGATTTTGATTTTTTTGCTCAGGACTTTCCCATAAAATAGCTTTTGCTGCAAACGGAACTGCCATGATCATTACAGTTTGTACACCCATATTGTACATAAAATAAGATCCCAGGAATCGGCGTAATTGCTTTCTTGTTAAAATGTCTTTGAAAACAATGCGCAGCTCGCGGTAACCTTTCGTGACCACATTTCCTTCGCCGCGTTCATGCGTTTGTGCGACTCCTTTGGGCAACCGGCGGAATGTGATTTGTGCGAAACCAATCCACCATAATCCCACCAACAAAAAACTTTGCTCGTAGCTGATCCATTTATTAAACGTTGTAATTACAAGAATAAGAATCAACAATAAAGAGCTTCCCAGGTAACCCATTCCAAACCCTTTGGCACTTACTTTATCCTGTTCAGCCGTTTCTGCGATTTGCGGAAGATATGCGTTATAAAAAACTAAACTTCCCCAGTAACCTACGCTCGCAAACAAAAGTGCAATCATGCTATACCCTAAATGCTGCGGATTAAATAAGCTAAGCATCATGCAGCTGATCGCTCCGAGGTAACAGAAGAATTGGAGAAACTTTTTTTTGCTACCTGAATAATCTGCTATGCCGGAAAGCACCGGGGAAAAAATGGCAACAATAATATAAGAAAGCGCAACTATGTACGAATAGAATTCTGTGTTCTTGAATTGAAAACCTAAAACAGTTACATCATCGACCATCTTTCCACCAATCGGATAGCTCGTTTGGTTCTCATAAAAAATCGGGAAAATAGCAGAAGAAATGACGAGCGGGTAAACAGAGTTTGCCCAGTCATAAAATGTCCACGCACGAATGAGTTTGGGGTCGCCTTTTTTGAGCATTTCCAAATGTAGCTACACCTGCCCGACTTTTCAAAAAAATATTGTGTTCAGGCGGGGATTTCGCAGATTGCGCAGATTCTGGCAGGAAATTTTCACAGGGTTTCCCACAATTGCTTTGGCTCAAGCATGCTGCTTTGTCGCCTTCGATACATCTCGTCAGAAGGAATTTTTATCATTACAGTTGAGTTCATTTCTGACGAGACTACTCAGTCTGACAAAAGAACTATTTCTTGGCAGAGAATCTGCTTTGTCGCCTTCGATACATTTTCGAAAAAATCATTTTCAAATCCACTACCATTTTCCTTCGAAAACACTCCTTTAGACTTGTATCCAAAATTCAGAACTTTCGGAAAAAAAGC
>JBKJMR010000295.1:0-10676 GCA_046596275.1 Bacteroidia bacterium
GGCGAAGGTGCGTGGGGAAAAGTGGTGCTCAGCTTATTTCGCCTTGCTGCTGTTGGTGCAATCGGCTATTACATGTACACGCTTTTCAAAAAGAATGTGCGACCATTATTGATCGTATGCGTCGCACTTATTTTTGCAGGCGCGCTTGGTAATATTATCGATAGCGTTTTCTACGGTAAAATTTTTGAAAGCAGCGATCCTTGGGATCAGAATGTAGCGCAGATGTTTCCGAAAGATGGCGGCTACACCGGGTTTTTGCACGGCCATGTTGTCGACATGTTTTATTTCCCGGTTTTATCCGGAACTTTTCCTGAGCGTTTTCCGATCTGGGGTGGTGAGGAATTTCTTTTCTTCCGTCCCGTATTCAATATAGCAGATGCTGCGATTTCTGTCGGTGTATTTCTTCTTATCGTTTTTCAACGCAGACTTTTCGGCAAACAAACAGAAAGCTTAAGCAGGAGAAAAGTGCTCGGCACGAATGTTTTTTTCGGCGTCGTTACTTTTTTACTTTCCGTTTTTCTCCTTCTTACCTACTTCTCTATTTTCTCTGAAGTACATCCAATACCACAGGGAAAAATCTGGCTCGTGCTCGGCCTTTCTGCTGCGCTCGGCGTAGGAATGTTTGACATGCTGAGACGCTGGCCGGTGTTTGTTCCTGATGTGGTGGAAGAAATTCCTGCTGAAGAAATTCGCACAGTAGAAAATACCGATCAGCCTGTTTCGGAAGAAATAAAACCGGTTGTTGATGAAAGAGAAAATCATCCGCCGAATCCTGAGGCTTAATTCCCGAAAGATGATTTTTGTTTTTTATCATCAGGTTTTTTATCATTAGGCACGTTTGAGAAACGAACCTAATGATAAAAGTTACTCAACAATCTTTTTTTCCTTGAACCTCTCAATTTCCAAGTTACAAGATTACAAGATTACCAAATCACTCCCTACAGCAATTTCTCTCTGAGAAGATACTCCGCTATCTGCACCGCATTCGTCGCTGCACCTTTTCGCAAATTATCCGAAACCACCCACATGTTTAATGTTTTCGGTTGTGTTTCATCACGGCGCAATCTTCCGACAAACACATCATCCTTATCATGCGCGTGAATTAACGGCATCGGGTATTGCAGATTTTTTACATCATCAATAACCGTAACGCCTTCTGCCTTTTCAAGAATTGCACGCAGCTCTGCTAAATCATATTCGTTTTCAAATTCAACGTTCACCGATTCAGAATGTCCGCCCATAACAGGAATCCGAACGGTGGTTGCAGTCAAACGAATCGAATCATCTCGCATGATCTTACGCGTTTCATTCACCATCTTCATCTCTTCCTTCGTATAACCGTTCTCAAGAAACACATCGATCTGCGGAATAGCATTCATATCAATTTGATACGCATACGCCATTTCGCCTTTTGTTCCGCTGCGTTCGTTCATCATCTGGTCAACCGCTTTTTTCCCTGTGCCGGTCACCGACTGATAGGTGCTGACTACAATTCGTTTCACCTTATATTTTTCATGCAGCGGATTTAACGCCACTACCATTTGAATCGTAGAGCAGTTCGGATTCGCAATGATCTTGTCGTCTTTCGTCAATGCATCCGCGTTAATTTCGGGAACGATTAATTTTTTCGTCGGATCCATTCGCCACGCAGAAGAATTATCGATCACTGTAATTCCGGCTTCTGCAAATTTCGGTGCCCATTCTAATGAAGTTCCTCCGCCTGCAGAAAATAATGCAAGCTGTGGCTTCATAGAAATGGCAACATCCGCAGTTACCACCTTATAGCTTTTTCCCTTAAAAGAAATTTCCTTTCCAGCAGATCGCTCCGAAGCAACAGGAATTAATTCTGTAACAGGAAAATTCCGCTCTTCCAGTATCTGCAACATTTTTGTACCAACTAAACCGGTGGCACCGACAACTGCTATTTTCATAAAATTTTATTTGTTCTGACCGACGATTTATTCCACCGACGTAAATGATAAAACGAATGTACGAATTGCGAAATTAACAGTGAAGACTGAAGTAAAAGATGCATTATCCATAAGAAATGCAAAAAGGTTCCACACAGATTACTTTATACTTCAGAGAATAGTTTGCCGGTTCGCCGTTTTCGGATTAACTTGTAATTGAATTTCCATCCGTTTCAATACGTAGAATTTCAACCAATCGCATCATGAAAAAAATCGCCCTGCTTTTTATTCTCGCGACTTCGCTGCTTGTCAACTCCTGCAAAAAGGAAGTTGTGCCTGAGTTCACTAATATTTCTACCGAACGCAAATCATTGCTCATCGACTTCACCGCAACATGGTGTTGTCCTTGCGGCGGCTCATTGCCGATCTTTAAAGAAATACAATCGCGTTATCCGGCCAAAGTTGTTCCGCTTGCATTACACGCCGGCAATGATCCGTATTACGAAGAAACCATGTTCTGGCATTGGGGAACTATTTATGATGTTGTCGGAATTCCGAAATATGTTGCAGATAACCAGGAGATCAGCTGGGGCTGGTCGCAGCAAACTTCAGTTTTAGACACCAGCCATTTTTATGAAGTGATCAATGCTACCCTTGCAAGCTCACCACCGGCATGTGGAATCGGGATCAAGCAGGAAATTTCAGGAAGCACAATGACGGTAAAAACAAAAACTGTTTTTTTCAAAGAAACCACCGGCAAGCTGAGCCTCGCTATTTACATTACTGAAGACGGATTAGCGTATGATCAAACCTGCAGCGATGAAGATATTCACGATCATGTTTTCCGCGCTTCGCTTACAGATCCGCAAGGAAAAGGACTCGAGCTTATTAATGGAACAGCTGCAAAAGGAAAAACCTTCGACAACACATTCACATTCCAGATTCCTGCTGATTATGTGAAAAGCAATCTTCATGTAATTGCAGTGGTTTACCAGAATGATCCTGCCAATCCGAAACCGATCGCGATTCTGAATGTGAACAATATTTAAATTGGTGAGAATGAAAAAATCACTGCTCGCAATTCTTCTTGCGTCTGTTTTTATTTTGTTATCGTGCGACGCATCTGCGCTTCCCCGGAAAAAGAAAAAAAAGACAGCATTCACACAAGGACAATCTGCTCTTCAGCTGGGGGCAGGATTTCCTTCCTTGCTGAAACCGGCAGTCGATTCCTTTATGTATTTCGGAGAAGTTACACGCAATGGCTTTCCTCCAATACAGTTGCGTTATGAATACGCAGTAACCGGAAATATCGGTGTCGGTGCGATGTTTGGATACGCTTCTTCCAAAGTGACGATCACCGATAATACCGACAGTGAAAACATCAACGGTTTTAAATACACCTACATACTTCTCGGCGCACGTGCAGCATTTCATCTTCCGAACAAATCAGCGAAATTCGATCCTTACGTTGTTGGATTCGCAGGACTGAATCTTACAACAGCTTCTCCGTTTGGTCCGAGTAATCCGCTTGAAACGCAGAAGAAAATTTTTTCTTGGTCAGCACATGCAGGAGCGAATTATTATTTCGTTGGTCCGCTTGGAGGATTTTTAGAAGTGGGTTACGGAATTTCGTATGTGAATGCAGGTGTGACATTCAAATTCGGATCATAGCTGCAACGTTGATTTAACATTGGATTAAACGAAGCGGATTTCCCGGTAATTCATTGTTAATTATTCTCGTTTGCCATTGGTTTCCTTAGCCCCAAAATCCGCAAGACGGATCAGATAAACAACAAAAGAGGCAATCGGTTAGGATTGCCTCTTTTGCATTCAGTCAAACAAAAAACGCTTACAGTTTTACAAGCTTCATCGTTTTCATTTCTCCACTTACAGCTACAACCTGCACAAAGTATGTGCCTGCGCTGAGGAAGGAAATGTCGATCTGTACCTGATTTTCATTTGTTATGTTATCCTGACGGGCTACCAGACGACCTTCTTTATCCATGATCAGGATTGAGGCTGCATTGTTCACACCGCGCAGATCAACCGTTACCATTTCGTTGGCCGGGTTGGGGAACAGTGTTGGCTTATCAGCCTCAAGCACTGTTTTTGTGTTGTTGTTGTCGCCGGACACCGTGTTAGAATCAGGCATTCCCAGACGCAGAGTGCCGGTAATCCAAAGATCCAGGTTGTAGCACTGTGTGGTGCTCATGGCGCTGTTCCATCCCCAAACACGCAGGTAGTAAGTGCCTGCTGCCATTGTCGTACGGGTAAACGACTCATTGGTGGTGCCTCCATTGGTGCTTTGCTGGATAAGCACACCAGCGGCATCAAGCAGTTGCACGTCGAAATCGGCGGGCAGGTTGCTGAGCTGGAAATCCACACTGGTAGAAGCTCCGGTGAGCGTAAATTTGTAATAATCGTTATCGGTGGTGGTTGAAATCTGCGAACCTATAGTCGAGTTGATGTTGATGATCGGAGCCGTAGCCTGAGTGTTGTTCGACTCGTAGGTTTCGGTACAAGCTGTAGGTGTATTGTAAATCCACACACCACGGCCATAGGTAGCCACACGTACTTTACCGGCACCGTTGTTCTGAATATCGAGTTCGTTAACAGCCACACGGGGCAGGTTTGAAGTAATTACCGACCAGGTGGTAATGGTGTTGTTACGGGTGTACACACCAATGTTCATACCTACATAAAGATTTTCAGCCATTGTATTATCAACCACTACTGTACGTGCAGCAATTGCAGGCAGTGTACCGGTAATGTCGGTAAAGGTGGTTCCTGAGTTTGTTGATACCTGAACTTTTCCGCCGGTAGTAGCAATCCAGATTTTAGTAGGTGTAGATGGGCTCACACAGATATCGCTGATTGATCCCACGCCAGCCAGTGTAATGGTGGTCCAGGTTGTGCCGCCGTTGGTGGTTACATACAGGTTGCTGCCGGAGCAGGCGTAGATGTAGTTGGCATTGGATGGAGCCACGGTAAGATCGCTGATGGTAGAGCTGATCGCTCCTGAAATCAGCGAGAAGGTGCTGCCGCTGTTGGTTGATTTATACACACCCGAGCCGCCTGCAAAAATGGTGGTTTCAGTGGTGGGGTGGATGGCGATTGGTGTTACCCATGCTCCGCCGGGAATTGCCGCGAGATTACTACGTGAGTTACCACCATTGGTTGAACGATAAAGCTGTCCGTTCTGGCTTGTGCCCCAGATGTTGAGCGAGTTGGTTGGGCTTACAAGACCTTCCATACCATCTGCACCCAGCCAGCTCACCAGATTGCCGGCGGTCTGCGAGGCGGTAGAACCATTGTCCTGCGCACCACCTGTCCACACTGTTGTGTTGGTGGGCGAACTGGCAATACGATAAAACTGCATCATGCTGATGCCGGCTGAAATATCCGTCCAGTCATCAGCATTGTTTGTGCTGCGGTAAATACCGCCATCAGAAAGCGAATAGAGCGTAGAGCCTACATACTCAAGGCCATGCACGTCAGCGTGGTTGTAACCGGTAGTGTTGGGCAATGACCATACGGTAGTAGCAGTAAAGGATACGCCAGCGTTGATCGATTTAAAGCAAATGATACCGGCAATGTGTACCATGCTTGCATTGGTGGGCGATACGGAAATGGCCATATCGTACCAGGCTTGTCCGCCGGTGTCAGAACCATCAGTATTGTAACCGAAGAAGTTGTTAACTCCGGCCGAACCTGAAATTTGAGTAACAAAGCTTGCGCCTGAGTTGGTAGAATAATACAGGCGGCCAAAAATACTTCCACTTGCCTGAACGATATAAACTACCGCCGGATTAGCAGCACTCACACCAATCATACTGCGGCCGGTGTTGGTAATACCCTGTCCGGCACCAAGTGTGGTCCAGGTTACACCATTATCGGTTGAGCGGATAATGCTGCTGGTACCTGATGCGTACATCGTATTCGGATCTCCCGGTTTAAACTCCATATCTTCTTTCATGGAAAAATGAACTTGTGTCCAGGATGTACCGCCGTTTGTAGAACGGAAAATACCGTTTGAAGCAGCAGCAAATACAATGCTGGAGTTTGAAGGATGGATGAGGATGCGACGGATTTCGCCTGTGGGGCCGCTACCCATCACTGTCCAGTTAGCGCCACCATCGGTTGATTTGATTAACTGATTGGCTGAGTTACCTGTTCCTGCGTAAACAATGTTCTGATTCGCCGGATCAATGGCAATCGAATAAATGTGCATCCACAGGTTGTTATAATCCGTAAGTGGCAGCCAGCTAACGCCTGCATTTGTTGATTTCCACATGCCGCCGCCGGGTGAACCCACATAAATAATGTTGGTGTTACCCGGATGAATGGCCATTGCGGTTAAACGTCCGTTTCCGGGGTTCCATCCCGAAGTACGGGTCCATGTGGTAGGGCCTTGTTGTGTCCAGCTTCCTACAGGCACATAACCAATACGCTGATTTGACTGGCTCAGGAATTGATCATAGGCCTGCTCCTCTTCTGCAATATCACGCAGATAGCCTTGGTCATTGAGGTGAAACTGGCTTTCGTACTTCCAGCGTTGATAGTGCTTGTAACCGGTACCACGGCCGGTTCCTACACGGTTGAAATAATCAGTGGCAAGCGCATCAATCTGATCGATCCTAAGATCACGTCGGTTGATGATGTCGTTAATACTTTCCACCCGCTCAACTTGCTGAGCAAATGCACCACCGCTCAGTAAAGCAGCAATGCATAAAATTCTGATTTTTTTCATAAGATGTGTGTCTTAGTGTGCAGCTAAATAACAACATTCCTTTCAATATTTTATGTTTTATATTTCATTTTTATCAACAAAAATATAATGTCTCCCATTTATTAGGGGACGAATCAACCCTCATTCCTGCCAATCTCCTATCTTTAACTTCTATGATCGTCAGCAAATCTCTCCTGCAAAAACTTGTCTTATTAATTGCGTTTTCCTGCTTCGGGATTATTTCCAACGCACAAGTAACCGATAATTTTTCCGATGGCGATTTTACCAACGCACCTGTTTGGTCGGGCGACAACGCACAATACATTGTGAATCCTGCTTTTCAATTGCAGCTGAACGGAACTGCACCAGATACTTCTTATCTCTCAACTCCGGGTACAGCAGTTGCAAATTCAGAATGGAACTTTTGGGTGCGCGAAAATTTCGCGCCTTCTGATAATAACAATGTGCGCTTTTATGTGGTTTCGGATATCGCTGTGCTTACCGGCGCTGTGAATGGCTATTACATTCGTCTCGGTGAAAATGGCTCGTTCGACAGCGTGGATCTCTGGAAACAAACCGGATCAACACATGTAAAAATTATCGATGGCGTAAATGGAAATTGTGCTGCGTCAAATAATATATTGCGGGTCCGGTTGACGCGCGATGCAACGGGAAACTGGAATTTGTATTCAGATATTACCGGCGGATACAATTATTTACCCGAAGGAAATGTGTTTGACAATACGCATACCACAAGCAATTACATCGGCGTTTTCAGCAAATACACGGTTTCAAATATTACGAATTTCTATTACGATGATATTTATGCAGGTCCAATTATCGTTGATGTAACTGCTCCGACAATTGTTTCCGCGGTTCCAACTTCTGCAACAACACTCGATGTAACGTTCAATGAAAACGTTGAGCTCACAACTTCGCAAACCGTTTCAAATTATTCTGTAAATAACGGTATTGGAATTCCATCTTCAGCAACACGCGATGCAGTAGATTTTTCAATTGTGCATTTGACATTTACCAACAGCTTTGTAAGCGCATCAAATTATATCCTCACTGTAACCAATGTGCAGGATTTAAATTCGAACGCCATTACAACAGAAACTGCAAACTTCCTTTATTTTCCATTGGGCACTCCAACGTTTCATGATGTGCTGATCAATGAAATTTTTGCTGATCCATCGCCTGTGATTAATTTGCCGAATGCAGAATTCGTAGAAATTTTTAATCGCAGCAGCAATAATTTTGATTTGAACGGATGGACATTTACGGATGGTTCTTCCAATGGAATTTTAGGTTCGCGCATTATTCCTGCTGGAGGATATCTCATTCTTTGCGCAAATGCCGACACTGCTTCCTTCTCGCCTTTCGGTCCGACCATGGGACTTTCTTCCTGGCCTTCACTGAATAATGCAGGCGATAATCTTAAGCTGTTGGATGCCTCGGACAATGTAATTGATTCTGTGAATTTCGATTTGAGCTGGTTTCGTGATGCGGTGAAAGATGATGGCGGATGGACATTGGAATTAATTAATCCGGATGCAGGAGCAGGCTGTGCGCCGGCAGGAAATTGGATTGCATCAACCTTTGCTGCAGGAGGAACGCCCGGATTTCAGAATTCTGTTTTTAATAATTCGCCTGATGTGACAGGACCTGTTGTGCAATTTGTAAATGCAATCGATAACCTGCATGTGCAAATTTGTTTCAACGAAGGAATTGATCCTGTGCAATTAGCCAACCTTTCGAATTATGATATTATTCCATTCATAGGAAATCCTGTTTCGATCGTTTATGATACCGCAACTTTGCAATGCGCAATTCTAACGCTGGCAATTCCACTCACAAATAATTCGCCATACACGCTTAATTTTACCGGGCTTACCGATTGTGCAGGAAATGCAGCCATTCCAAACAGCGCGAATTTCTCTTTTCACCTTTTGGAAGAATTCGATATTGTCATCAATGAAATAATGCCCGATCCGAATCCTCCTGTGCAATTGCCGGATGAAGAATTTATTGAGTTACATAATACAACACCGTACGCTATTTCTGTAACCAACTGGACCATCGCGTCCGGCACAACGGTTCGTGTTATTCCGAATGCAATTATTCCTGCTGATAGTTTTCTTGTACTCACATCAACAACTGCAGCGCCATTATTTACAGGAATAAATAGTGTTGGTGTTACGAGCTTTCCTTCTCTTACAAATACAAGCGGTACACTTATCCTGCGCAATGCTACAGGAACAATTATTCACTCAATAAATTATTCTGACAACTGGTACCAGAATTCAACCAAAGCAGATGGCGGTTGGTCGCTTGAACAAATTGATCCGCTCAATCCTTGTTCGGGCGCTTCCAACTGGCGTGCATCTAATTCTACTTCAGGTGGAACTCCCGGTTATCGCAACAGCATTTTTGCTTCGAACCCGGATGTCATCAAACCACGATTGGTTCGTGTTTCAATTCTTGCTGCAGACAGCATTCGTCTCTGGTTTTCAGAATCGCTCGATAGTGCGAGCATGATGAATCTTGCTTCGTATACTGTTGATAATGGAATCGGAAATCCATTAAGCGTTCGCCCGACCGGAACTGATTTTACTAAATGTGATCTTAAGCTTTCTTCTTCGATCGTAGCAGGAATTACTTACACGATCACTGTAGATTTTCAGCTGACAGATTGTGTAGGAAATCAATTGGTTATTCCGGGAACGGCACTTTTTGCATTGCCACAGCCTATTCTTCCGAATGATATTGTGATCAACGAACTGCTATTTGATCCGAATGATGGCGGTGTTGATTTTGTAGAAATTTATAATCGTTCAACAAAAGTGCTTGATCTGAAAAATCTTGTGTTGTGTACGCTCGATACGATCACCAATACGCTTGGAGAATTTAATATTGTTGCGCCTGAAGGATTTTTACTTTTCCCTGGACAATATCTTGTGCTGAGCGAAAGCAGTGAAGCAGTGCAAATGCAATTTCCGATTACAACAGCTATTGATCGTTGTCTTGAGATGGATAATATTCCCTCGTTAAATATTGATGGGGATATTGTTGTGCTTGCCGACAGCGCGTTTACAATTATTGATAAGCTCATCTATTTCAGCTCGTGGCATTTTCCATTGCTGCAGGAAACAAAAGGTGTAACGCTTGAGCGAATTGATTTTAACCGCAACACACAAGATGCAACCAATTGGCATTCTGCGGCAGAAACTGTTGGATTCGGAACACCGACACAACAAAATTCAGAATACAATCCAAGCGGTGCTGATGATGGTGAAGTGGTGGTCACCGAACAAATTTTTTCGCCGGATGGAGATGGATTTAATGATGTCGTTAATATCGATTATCATTTTACAGATCCGGGTTATGTGGCGAATATTTCCATTTATGATTCGCGCGGTCGATTGGTGCGCACGCTCATCCGTGGCGAATTAATTGGTACGGATAACGGAACTTATTCGTGGGATGGCACAATGGATGACCGGACTAAAGCGCGGGTAGGTGCTTACATTATTTATTTTGAAGTATTTTCGTCGGACGGAAAAACCAAAAAGTATAAACGCAGCTGTGTGCTTGCTGCAAAATTTTAAACTCACTTTCATGAAAGTCAACCCCGCAATTTTTGTTTCGGCAGCGCTTGTTGCTATGATTCCTTTTATTTCATTCACCGGTTCCGGAATTGAAAAGGAAACAAATCAAAGCAAAATCATTTTCGCACCCGACACTTCGGATACAAAAAGAATTGTCATCAACGATCAATACAGCTTGTTGATTCCGAAAAACATGAAGGTGACAAAAAGCCTGAATGACGAAGCTTCGCTGCAATATCAAAATACAACTGAAGAGCTTTATATCATTGTGATCGATGAGCCTTCCTCTGAATTTGTGAATGCATTTAAAAAAGAAAAAAGCTGGAATCCGAAATTGTCGACGGTTGAAAATTACCGTAAAGTGCAAATGGGTGCTTTGAAAAAAGGAATAAAAATTAAAGGTAAGCCAACCACCCAAAAAGCATC
>JBKJMR010000336.1:0-2665 GCA_046596275.1 Bacteroidia bacterium
CTTCCAGTTGTTGATCAGCCGGAGCTGCGCCGTATTCAAGATTGGCTTCTATATATCCGTGATCTGTTCCCGAATTATTCAGCCAATCTTGAATACGGCGCAGCTCCGGCTGATCAACAACTGGAAGGTGCACTGGCAGAATATTATTATACATCCGTTACGCCGGTTATTCCCGTAAAACCTTTTATTCCCGTTACACCTTACCAGGATCCTGGCGCAGTTATTATGCAGGTACAGGAAAATGCTATACCGCTTTTTCCTTATATCGATGTACAGGGCTGGCCCGCTTTGCCAATTGGTGAACAGGAACTTCACTTTGTAAATTATCCCGGACCGGCAACACCTGTAGCTGGCTCGTTTTTTTATGTTGTTCAACAAGACACTTCACGCACTGCAATGGAACAATCAGCAGTTGCATGGATTGAAAGTGCTTCGTTTATTTCAACTCCTTCGCAACTCGAAGGTCCCATCGCTTATTTCGCAAGGCTTGACAGCCTGATAGAAAGTATGGCAGAATGGAATCCGCTGCTGCTGCTGGAATGGATGGCCTATGAGCTGAAAACAAATATCGATGATATACTCGCTTATCTCAGTTCAACCGGTTACACTGATCAGCGCGACGAGGTATGGCAAAGCTGGTTCGCTCTCGTGATGCTCAATGGCGGATACCGTCCCGGAGTATTCAGCATGCTGACACGTACAATTGTGTTTTGTCATTTTGCAGAAACCATTTCAACGGCTTACAAAGCTTCACTTCCCCCTGCAAATGAAACAGCTAACACAGCTCCTGTTGTGGAAAAGAATAATAAAAAAACGAAAACGAAAACAGTAAAAGAAGCAGCTGATAAAACTGATGAAAAGCGGGAAGCGATAATTCCTGTTGCCACGGTTTTGACACCAGCGCTTCCCGGAGTGCGGACGATTGAAAGTTTGCTTCATGCTTCAGTGTTGCTGGAAAACCCGCCTTTTCCTGTAACCATTCCATTACCGCCATACACCCCTTCCACTCCATCTTCAGATCCTGCGAATGAATGGGTAGTGCCTTATGCCGTTGGACGTTTGCAACTGGTGAATAAAAAACTGGTGGGCTATCGCGGAGGAGATCTTGCGCACATTGAAAATGTAATGTGCGGAGAAAAAAGAGAAACCAAACGACGCAAATTCAATCGCACGGAAGAGCAGCAAAACCGTAAGGAAACAAATGAAAGTCAACAGCAAAATAGCAGCACAGAAGAAAAAAGTAATTTCGAAAGCCAGGCGCAGAAAGCAGCTGCGGAATCTTTTACGCAATTTACTTATGATGGTCTCACAAGCACGTATGGCGGACCGACTACTTTTACGCTGGATGGATCATGGGAAAGGTTGCATGGAAATACAACACCAGCACAATCCTCTTCTTCCGGGTTTGCTGAACAGGTGATCACCAAAACGATACAGCGGGTTCGTCGTAAAGTAGAGGAAAGCAGGCTGCGTGTACAAACGGATGAATCGGAAGAATCAACGAACAGCGTTTTTGATAATACCGGCGGCACTCAAAATCTCCAGGGCGTTTATCGCTGGCTGAATGAAGTGTATGAAGCGCGCGTAGTGCATTATGGCTCGCGACTGCTGCTCGAATTTATGATCAGCAATCCTGCGAAAACGTTCACCGCAGAATGCAAACGTTTATACGGCGTCGATCTCGATCGCCCGAAATCGCTGGAAGATTTTGGAATAAAAAACTTCCAGGATATTTCATTCAGTGCAAATGGAAATCAAAATATAAACGCAAGTTCGCAACTGGCCGATGCGCTCCAGTATTTCGGTGTGAACGAATGGCCACCGGAGCCTCCCGAGAATAAAATTGTTTCGGTCATCCTCCGAGCAGGTCAGCAGCTGAACATACCGTTGCCGGAAGGTTATGCTGCAGATTATGCAGTAGTTACTTTGCCTGTTAATGCATCGGTGCCTCCATCTGGATCTACTACACCTGTTTTCCCATTGGTAAATGGAATTATCGGGCAAAGCGCATTCGACAGTTCGACTATTGAAACTACAACTCCGGCAGCTGTTACCGACACACCTTTTCTGCAGGTTCCTATGCACAATGAAACAGGCAGCATCGCGGCAGTGCTTTTAGATATTCTTAGTCCGCAGCAAAATGCAATAACACTTCCCGGCATGTCGGCACTGTCCGCTCCAAAAACAGCTCCGCCTGCTATTCCCGGAAGCACAACTACACCGCCGTCACCGCTGCCTGTGAATGAAATGGCCGTTTCCATCACGATCGGAAGCGCGCCGACACCAGCAACAGTCACTGCCTGGCAATTGAAAATTTTCAGTCTGCTCACAGAGGCCCGGGAAAAAAAGCAGCGCGATTATTTTGCATTGCTGCTAACGACAAAAGAAAATGGCGGACGCTGGTTGCCGCCGGATCTTTCATCGCTCGAACGAAGTGCTTTGCAAAATGATTGCATCGGCGAGCTTTTTAATGTTTACGATTTGCTGACAGGACCACCGCCGGAATCTCCTGCAGGCCAGCCGCCGAATATGTTTACAATTTATGAGCCGGTGGTTGCGCAGTTTTTTAATGATGCTTTTGAGTGGAAGGAATTATGTTATTCACTCCTCAACGATACAAAACTTCGTGGCGTACCTGCAAATCCGGATGCTATGCCAGGGAATA
>JBKJMR010000489.1:0-3072 GCA_046596275.1 Bacteroidia bacterium
CATCAATAACCAATAAGAGGGAGGAAATACAAGCGAATAAAATGATTGTTCTCTTTTTTTGCTTCCCTAACAAGGCGAGAGCAACAACGTACAATACGCCGATGGCGGCGTGAGAGCCCGAAAGCAGATCAAGAAAAAATATAGTAATGCTGCATGCTATCGCAAGTATTATCGGGAGCCTTTTCGACTGCAGCCATTTTATACTTGTATAAGTTACTATTTCACTTTGAGGCTTAATGTAATTTGCGGAAGTCATCATACTGTTTGAGGTAAGTTTTTGTCAGAAGCTCTTTAGTCATTGCAGCCAACACTCCAAAGATAACCGGGAACCAACAAGCTGCATTACCCAGTTACCGTTACTGTTACATATGTAAGTTTTTTACGATAATTGTGATATTATTTTATCTACATGGATTAATGTAATTCGGAGTAATAGCCATTCGTTCGTTGTGGTAGTTTCCCATCCAGGCATTATCTTTACCTCATGAGCACCTATTTTGATACTGAAGAACTTTTAGAGCTGAAAGCTGTTGAACAGAAAACACTTTCCCGTGTAATTTATCACCTTTGGCAGAATAAAATAAATCCGGAAGAAACATTTGAATTTCTTGATAAGCTGGAATTGATCTTTACTGACGGGAAAAGATTATTTCTTTCAGCAAGTGAAGAAACTCCTCCGGGAATTATTGTTGTGAAAGATTTCGATGCAGAGAAAAACCGCTTGTTATTATTGCATGAATTCCAGGGCAAGATTGATTACGGTTCCGAAGAGCTAACGGAAAATGGATTGTGGGCTTTAATGGTTGGAAAGAAACTTCGTAAAGTTGGGGTAGTGGATGAAGGTGATAATTGTTATTTGAACGACGCCGTCCTGCTGGATTTTGGTGATGAAAAAATGGAAATTCACCCCGGCCTGGAAGGTTTGATCGTTGAGCCCTACGAAAATGTATAGGGGGGGACGATCCCGATAGCTATCGGGAGAATCAAAACGAATTTTACGAATGGGAAAGGAATTAATCCGGTGTAGCGGTTTAAAATGATTATGAGAATCTGTTTTTTTTGCGTGAAGGATAGCAGCGGAAAGCCCGGATCTCGTCAAAAGCACCATTCAAATTCTTATTATTCAAACTATTTTGACGAGAGAGGACTTGCAGCGAATAGCCTGACCTCGTCAATAGCAAAGATTAAATTCATTTGAAGTTTTTAATTTGACGAGGGCACGCCATTTATATTATTCATCAGGCATTTAATGAAAATAAAAAAAGCGATCACAACGACCGCTTTTTATTTACCACCAACCACCAACCCTTTTCTGCCACCAACTTTTTTCCTTATTTAATCCCCATCTTCACCGCAATCTCCTTCGGTATCGATGACTTATGCACTAAAATGCTTGTGGTTTTATAAGCAACGTATGCATCGGACGCGTAAAAATATCCTCCGAGCTCGTTTTTTGTTCCCCAGGAATTTTTTACGATGTAATATTTTTTTCCTGATTGATCTTTTGCTTGTCCTGTGATCTGCATGCCGTGATCGTCCTGTGTGCTGAGATCATCGAACGATTGCTGACGTAACAATTGTGTGATGAGCTTGTCTTTTGAAGGCACCATCCAGAGCGAATCTTTTTCTCCCTGGCTCATTTCCGACATTTCTTTTTCCGGAACAATTGCCATTCCATTCTTGTAAGAAAAATAAGATTCACTCACATCAGAACCCCAGCCAACGGTGTAACCATTCATCGTTGCATTATCAATGATCGACATCATGTCCTGCATCGGCACATTGTAATAATCGTACCATGCCCAGTTGTCCGGCATTTCGAGCGCGAAAGATGTCCAGAAATTATGATGCGTGAATGAAGTAACCGGAACATAATCATCTGCTTTGAATCCGAGGAAATCGGCGTACGATTGTGGTGAGTATGATTTGCCATCCACTTTAAAAGAAGTAACCGGTGCGCCGAGGTATGCATCAAGAGCAGCTGTGAAAACCATCAGCCAGTTCGGCGAAAGTTTTCCGCCGGTTAATTTTAATTGCGCATCGAGGATCGCTTTCAAAACACCATCGAGCTCACCGTGACGAACTTTTGTTTCGCCTTCGGGCATGCCAGGATAAGCGCTCTGCGGAACAATTCCGTAAGCAGCTGTAAGCTTTATCACGTCGATCGCTTCACCACCTGGTGCGAAATTTGTTTTGCCCATCATGCGCATGTATTTTTTCGCTTTCTCGATGTAACCCGCGCGAACGATCCACATTTCAGAAAGATCAACCTGCCCTTTTCCCATACGCATGAATTCAGATTCCATGAACGATTGTGTAGAGAAGATCCAACAAGTGCTCGAGTGAAACTGATCTTTCACACTTGTACACTGCGCTTCTTTCACAATAGTAAATTTTATCTGGCTTTCTTTTTTATTTGTTTTCTCTTGCGCCGCGACTGTTAGTGTCAATGCTGAAGCTGCAAGAAAGCATATTGCTTTTATAGTTTTCATAGGAGAGTTTGGAATTTTAGGGATACCGAAGATAAGGAAAAAGTTTTCAGTTTTCAGTAGTCAGTTTCAGTGGTCGGTTGTCAGTTTCAATGGTCAGTTGTCAGTGTCAGTTGTCAGTAGAGTAGTAGTAATAGCTTGCAACAAACGACAAACAACAAACGAGAAACAAGAAACGAGAAACCCTTTTATTCAATGTTCAATTTTGCCGCTATATCTTTTCTTAAATAGGGTTTTAATTTCTCCCATGAAATCGGAACGAAAAGCTGTTTGCCGTCTTCTTTGTAATTCGGTGGGTAAAGTTCGATTCCCGCAGGAGTGATGATGAACCTGTCTTTCATTACGAATGGCAGCATGTATGGATTATGACAATTTCCCTCGATGTTGGGATGTGATTCGAAGTATAAGCTTGTTTCTGTTGTGATCACTTCTTTCCATGCGATACCGTTGAATAATGAATCAAGCAGCATTGCGTGGGGACCATCATCAAAAAGCATAGCGGTAAAAAAAAGATCCTTCTGGTCTTTGATTCGATACGAATAAGAGACCAGAAGGATCTTTTTTTTACCGCTATGCTTTTTGA
>JBKJMR010000599.1:0-18618 GCA_046596275.1 Bacteroidia bacterium
GTGGGCTCTATTTCCCTTGGACATGCGGGAGTTTATACTGTTGCTGCATTTATCGGGTTAATGATTGAAATCCCGCTCAACGCATTAGAGCGAATTGCGAATCCATCTATTGCTCATGCGATGGCTTCAAAAAACATAACGGAAATTAAAAACATCTATTATCTCTCCTCACGTTTCCTGTTATTCTTAGGTGGTTGGCTTTTCATCATGGTTATTTCAAATATAACAGACCTGCTTACCTTTCTACCTCCCGCCCACCAGGAAGGAACGTTTGTTACAATATTTATTGCATGTGGTGCTTTGATAAATATGGCAACCGGAATTAACTACCCGATTTTAATTAATTCAGATAAATACATTTGGGCAACTGTTTTTAATATTTCTCTTATTCTAATGACAGTTATAGGAAACATTCTACTCATTCCCCATATAGGAATGTTAGGAGCCGCAATTACTGCTTTTGTCGCGAGCGCTATTTACAATTTTCTGAAATTCCTTTTCATTAAAAAACATTTTAATCTTCAACCATTTGATTTAAAATCGCTTTATGTTTTTCTTCTTGTGGGCATTTTATCCGTGGCAGGATATTTTATCCATACCGGGAATTTTCCACTGGTTTCAATTATGATAAAAACAATTTTATTATCGGTGATTTATTTGAGCATACTTATTTCCGCTAAATGGCTTACTGACTTGTATAAATACATACCCGCTCCAATCAAAAAAAGGTTTAAGATTTTCGAGTATCCGGATAATGGAAGACAATAAAAACGTACGAATTTTCCTCGCCACTTCACAGATCAGCACAATATATGCGATGATGATCTCTGAAGCAACCCGTACTCCCGGCACAGTGGATGTATTATTCCTGGATGGTTCCAAACGCAGGAAAAGCCTTAGCGCAGTTATCCTGAAGACAGCAGGCATTTACAATTGGGATCTGATTCATGATTTTTCAATCCTGATGGATGAAGATTATGATTTTAATCCAACAACAACGAAATCATTAACACGGAAAATAAAAGCCTGGCCTTTAATAAGGTTAGTTTACAATCGTTTGCTTGAAAAACATCTTGCCGGTATTGATAGAAATTACCGTGAGCAGCTGAAAAAAGTGCTTGAGCCATATTTAAAAGAAAATGTAAAAATCAGCTTATTCCTACAGTCAAGAACTTACCTGAACAGACCTCTGTTGCAATTATTTCCGAATGCTGAAGTCAATTACCTTGAGCATGGCATGGGAGATTATTATTATATGGCGGATCCGACAACAGTGAAAGGAAATTTCTACTGCTTGTTCGCGACAAACTATAAACGTCTTTTGGAAAAAAAAGGAATTGACCAGGGGTGGGTTAAGCAACTGCCGAATGTTTCTTCATTTACTGAAATGGCGCAGGAACTTATAGTACAACTTGAAAATACACTTACGGATTATACGATTCCGACCGAAAAGCCTTGTGTGCTCCTGCTCCTCGAAGCATTGGATATGTACGAAGTCAAACATTCCTTCTGGACAGAATATCCTGACCACGTTTTTGCACAATTGAAAAACCCGGAAGCATATCATTACCTGTTGAAACCTCATCCGATGCAATCAGAGATTTCAATAACTGCTACGAAAAATCATTTTGATTCGCTTGGTTATTCCTATACACTCATTGACCATCCCGGACTTATTACTGCGAGTGTTGAAGTGATTTACCAATTGTGGGCAGACAAAACGGAGCATGTATTTTGCCTGATCTCTTCAAGCGCTTATTATTTATCAAAATTGTATGAGGGGAAAAATACCAGGTTTTGGTATTCTACAGAATTTATGAGCAGGCATATTGCAAATGCGCCACCTGAGTATGCAAAAATGTTTGGTGAGCTACGGGTGCTGATTGAAGAAGTGATGGGAGAAAAATGCACTGCATATTAATCTCTCTCCGAACTAAAAACTCCAAACCAAAAACTTCTTTACAACGACCACCCATCATCCACCACAATATTCTGACCATTCACATACATCGAAGAATCAGAAAGCAGGAACACCAGCGTGCCACAAAGATCTTTTGCGTCGAGCATGCCTTTGGTGTTGCCGTGGGCGTTGTAACGTTCTACAAATGATTCGGGCTGATTGTTGAAAATACCACCCGGACTCATCGCGTTGCAACGGATGTTTTGTCCTTTGTAATAGCGCGACAAATATTTCGTGAGGTGAATAATGCCTGATTTTAAAACTGCGTATTCT
The DNA here is from genome assembly GCA_046596275.1 of Bacteroidia bacterium. Lineage (GTDB taxonomy): Bacteria > Bacteroidota > Bacteroidia > Palsa-965 > Palsa-965. Next base: position 2,234 of record JBKJMR010000599.1, read on the forward strand.
ACCGGCATTGTCATTGGCGTTCCTTCATAAATTTCAAATCGCGGAGCCATCACTCCGTAAATGGAAGCCATGCTTAAAATATTTCCCTGCTTACGTTGCGCAAAATAATTAGCGAAATGTTTTGAAGTTAAAAAATAACCTCCCACGTGCATGCCTACATTCTCAACAAAATCCTGGTACGTAACTTCTTCTACGATCCTACCATAATTTTTATTTCGCGGGTAGGCGTTATTTACCAATGCATCGATATAACCGAATTCATTGTGTACACTTTCAATCAATACACGAATGGAAGAATCCGAAGTAACGTCAACAGGTAAAAAAATCGCACGCTTATCATACCGATTGTAAAGATCTTCCGCGACGGGCCGGCCTTCTTTTTCGTTTTTTTCCGCCACGATCACGGTGCCGCCGGCCTTACAAATCGCTTCGCAAAAGGTGCGGCCCAGAAGTCCTGCACCACCGGTTACAACAATCACTTTACCGTTTAGTTCCATTTTTTATTTTTCAATTTCTAAAACTGACCAGTTCATCAGGTATCCGGCTGAAATTTGCAGTCGGCCCTTGTCTGAATTTATTGTGAATGTGCCAATGCCACGACCTTCGTAGGAGAAATCAATGGAAGGCACAAATTCATGCAGCTTAAATGTTTTTGCTCTGCCGTCAAGCCATTTCCCAACGGTTTTTGCAGAATACGTGTTGTATGGAAATGCAAGTCCGAGCTCACCATTCGGGCGTGTATGATCAAGCACCTTTGCATAAATATCTACGTCGTGATTCAAATTAAAAAGCGAGCTGGCGAAAATTTTTCCGCCGGGCTTTGTAATTCGCATCAACTCATGCACTGCTTTTTCAGCATCATCCAGCCACGATAAGGTTTGCCAGCAACAAACAAGATCGAATTTATTATCAGGCAATGCGCTCAAATTATAAATATCTCCCTGGATGTAAGAACATGAATCTCCATTTAATTCCCTGGAAAGTTTCATGCCTTCCTCGTTGTAATCAGACAATGTAAAACGTGCGTCCGGAAAAATTGCACGCAGGTGATAAGAAAGCGTTCCGCCACCACAGGCAATGTCAGCAACTTCAGAAAAACTTTGACCGGAGTCGGCGAGTAGCTTTTCAAGAAACTTTTGCTGCTCGGTTTTAACAATCGACTTGGTATAATATTTCGTTGTCTCTTCTCCGCTGGCCTTAAGCGCGTCTACGTATTCATTTTTTTTATCGTCTTTCATTTAATTATATTTTCGAAAAACCGGTTTGATCGCGCGACCCACGAGATATTTATTTACACCTTCTGCTAAAGCGGATTTATAAACTTTCAAGGATTTCTCTACAGCGGAAAGTGTCAGATCAAGCTCTGCCTGTTTATGCGAATAAGAAAGTGCAACCCATGGAATAAGCACGCCATGTTTGATCATCTCCTGCGAAAAAAGTGTTCTGAATTCAAGCGATGTATTTCCTTCTGCGTCTTTTGTAAAATAATACGGTGAGCAGGAAAATCCTTCAACGCTGAAATGATCAGCTAATCCGAGGCCTTGCGAAATCGCATTTATTCCGGTGATGAATTTTTTACCGTAATCCCAAAGATGTGCGGTGACATCTGCACGTTTATAAACTTCGATCGTCTTAATAAACGCACCGAATGCCGACATTTCCGAACCGTGTGTGGTGGAAATAAGAAAAACACGTTCAGCACCTTCCTTCCTTATTCCACCGAGATCCATAATTTCTTTTTTCCCGATCAACGCAGCAAGTGCAAAACCATTCGCCATTCCTTTTCCGAAGGTGGCAAGATCCGGCTCAATATCATAAACATTCATAGCACCGCCAAGATCCCAACGGAAACCGGTGATCATTTCATCGAGAATAAAAACAGCGCCGTTCTTTTTACAAAGCGCTTTTACATTATGAAGAAAGCTGAGCGTTTTATCGTCGCAGCCTTTTTTATCAAGGATAATTTTTCCGTCGCCTGCGCAGGGAGAAACAAAAGTTGCCGGCTCCAGCATGACGCAGGAAATTTCATTCGGATGTTCAGCGAATAATTTTTCCAGCGATGCAATATCGTTGTAATGAAATTTTAAGCTGAGACTTACATTTTCTGCGGGCACACCTTTATTCATTGGTGTAGTGCCGATCGACCAATCATCGTAAGTGAAGAAAGGATGTTCGGCACACGTTGCAACGTATTTTTTTCCATTGTACGCACGCGACATTTTCACAGCTGCGGTTGTAACGGCAGAACCATTCTTTGCAAACTTCACTTGTTCCGCCCATGGGAAAAGGCTGACCATTAATTCGGCTGCCTGCAATTCGGTGAGTGTTGCACGCGTTAAATTATTTCCTTTTCTTATTTCCGCAATTCCTGCTTCAGAAATTTCATCGTAATCATACCCGACGGTAACAGAACGAAGTCCCATGCCATAATCAAGGAATTTATTTCCATCCGCATCCCAGATATACGCACCTTTTCCATGTGAAAGAATCTGCGGTGCGTTGAGTGGATATTGATCATCTCCGCGGCTGTACGTGTGTGCGCCACCGGGAATGACATTATTTAAACGATCTGAATAATTCATTTGATGTAAAATTTTATTGATCTCTTTTGTTTCGCGAAATGAAAATACCAATTACGATTCCGGCTGATAGAAGTAATACAGGAAGAGCAATCATCCAAATAATCAATCCGGTGTCCGGTAATACAAGTGACATACTATTCGGTTTTTATTTCTTTAGCTTTTTCTGAATTGTAATTTGCCCAATATTCTTCTTTCAAATGCGCATTGATCTTTTCGAAGCCATTCTTTTTCACATGAGCTATTAACGCTTCATCTGAAATTGAAAGTGTTTCATTTTTCAATGAGCTGATCACTGCTTCAAAAAACTTTGCATCATCTTCGTAATCCAATGTAAAACGAAGCTCATCCATAATATCATAATCTGCCAGGCGGATATTATGAATTACAGGGGCATGAAAAATTCGTCCCCAACCGGTTTCGTATTTTTGATCAGCTGCTTTTTCGAGACTCTTTCCAAGATATTCATCTGAATAACCGGAGAGATTCATTCCAAGCGGTAATCCTTCCACCTGGAAAATATCAGCTTTGATTCCGGAAGTCATTGCAGTATAAATTTCCCGTGCTGCTTTTGCCGAACATAAAATATCATCTCCATCCACACTGATAATATGTGAACAACCGTAATTCAGCGCACTTTGATGATGACGCAATGGAATATTATCATCAGCTCCGAAAAAAACTTCAACGGGATTGTCTTGCACAATTTCCAGGAAGCGTTCATTCCCGGTTTCTTCCGAGGTGGCAATGACAATCAGAACTTCCTTATTTTTTACTTCCTTTTTAAATTCATAAAGCAAGCGACCGAAAAGCCATTCCATAAACGTACGTCCTGCTGCAGGATGAAGATGTTTGGCAGGAAGCCGGCTGGAACCAAGACGCGCGGTGATGAAAATTCCTATCATACGTTCATGAACTTTTTTTGTTTCCACGATTCTTCAATAGTATACAGCAGCTTCAGCACACGATGATCTTCTTCCAATGAATTTACATATTGCGTTGGATCGCTGATGCCATTAAAGAACGATTGCATTTCATCAATGTACATTTGTTCTGTAATATTTTTGTTGTAGCCATCCTGCGCAGACAATGTTTCATACGTACGCGTTTCCCATTCCTGTTTATCATGATGAAAAATGCGAACGAAATTATCATCCCAATTCCAGATCAATTCTTTTTCTGAACCATTGATCAACATGCGGCGGATGGAGCTTCTTGTTACTACATCAACTGTCATCACCATCGAGAAACTTTTATAATCCATCAGGACATTATACGTATCATCAATATCGGGTGCGCCTTCAATTTCAATTGTCTTTTTATAAACTGCGCTTACCAATTGGGGATAACCGAGCATTTTCACCAGCCACGTTAATTCGAACGGAACAATTTCGCGCGCGCCGCCGGTTTCTTTTTTCGAAACATAAAAATCACTTACACTTTCATACGTGTGCCAGTCAGGAAGATAATTTCCCATATGGTAAATCACATTGCTGAGCTTTCCGAGGTAATTTGTTTTTACCAGGTCCATGATCATCTTGATCGCCGGATGAAAATACATGGTGGAAGAAGGTCCCGCAAAAATATTTTTCTCTTTTGCCTTGCGGATAATTTCTTCCATTCCATCATCGGTAACACTTGCTTCCACGAAAAAAGGAATGCCAAGGTCAATCGATTTATTCATGTAAACATGATGCAGATCGGGCGGCACAGAAATGATCAGCGCAGCAGGTTTGTGATTTGTAATTGCTTCTTCAAAGCTGCCATAAACCGGGATGGAATATTTACCTGCTGCTTCTTGTTGACGATCAGCACGCAGATCAAACCCGGCGATTGAAGTAAATCCAAGGGCCTGCATATTCCTGACACGGCGTTTGCCCATTGAACCAAGTCCTACAACCAATACTGGCTTATTTTTCATTTATCAGGGAGTGGAAAATAATTAGTTAATGAAATGAATTACCGCAAACACGTTATGACTTTACATTGAGCTTACGTGTGCTGTAAATGGCATTCACTGCATTCAGAATACTATTTTGCTCTTCAGCAGTAATTGTAACAGAAGAAGGCAGACTGATTCCATTGCGTGAAATATGATCTGTTACTTCAAACGTTTGTCCTTCGCGGACATATTGAATGTAAGGCGGCATTTCGTGCAGCGGATAAAAAACAGGACGTGTTTCAACGCCATTCTTCATCAGCTTTTCGATCAGCTCATCGCGCGTTACACCACCATCCGGATCAACGATGCACGTGTAAAGCCAGTAGCCGTTAAACGCCCAGTCTTTTTCAGGTGGAATAGTAATTGATTTATGTTTAGAGAGTCCGGCGTTAAAAGCAGCCGCCATTTTTCTTTTCGATTCAACAAATTCATCCAAACGTTCCAGCTGTGCCACACCGATAGCGGCCTGGATATTTGTCATGCGATAATTAAAACCAACGAAATCGTGCCAGTATCTTTTCTGCTTCGACATGCCATGATCGCGGAGCACCATTGCTTTATTACAAACGGCCTCATCTTTAAATAAAACCATTCCACCTTCGCCGGTTGTAATTGTTTTGTTGCCGAAGAAGCTGAATGTTGCAGCATCGCCGAATGAACCAACGTGCTGTCCTTTGTACAATGCTCCAAGCGCTTCAGCACAATCTTCGATCACCAATAAATTATGTTTTTTCGCAATCGCCATCAGCTCATCCATGTGACACGGATGTCCGTAAATATGCACGGGCATGATGGCTTTTGTTTTTGGTGTGATCAATTTCTCAACTGCTAAAGGAGAAAGTGTCCAGGTTTCCGGATCAACATCGGCGATGACAGGAGTTGCGCCTGTATAAATTACGCCATTGATTGAAGCAGCGAAAGTTAAATCGGGAACAATCACTTCATCACCTTCGCCAATTCCTAATGCAGCAAGTGCAAGATGAATCGCAACAGTTCCATTGCTTACTGCAACGCCGAATTTCATTTTAGAATATTCTGCGAATTGCTGTTCGAATTTTTTCACGTAAGCACCCTGGGAGGAAATCCATCCTGTAGTGATACATTCCGTAACGTATTTCAATTCATTTCCTGAAAGCAACGGTGTCATAACAGGAATGCGGTGTGCGCGTGTAAAGCTGGCGTAGTCTACCGGAATATTATTTTCATCAACCAATGGAATATGGCGAATGTTTTGAGAAATTTTTGCCTGGATCTGGTCGATTGGAGTGTTGACAGGAAGTGAAGTAAATTTTGTCTGCATCACTTCACTGACTTTGCTGCTAAGATCCTTTCCTTCGATCAATGAGCGGCGGATATCTCCGTCGGTAATTACACCAATTAATTTGCCGTCTGCGTCGACAACAAAACAAGTGCCTTGCGCGTTGGCGTCAATAATTTTCAAAGCATCTTTAACTGCTTTATCTGCTGTGATCAGGAGTTCCTGTATTTCGGGACTATGGCTCATTGAAGGGAATTTTTCAGAAGAGCCAAAGTTACTAAAATGGCAGGGAACTTATCACAAGTGATTTAAGGTAGAATTAAAGGCTTTGCGCCGGCGTTTTTTCCAGAAACCACTATGTCAGCTGAACGAATTTAACCTCACTATGCAAAAACAAGCTGATATTTCATTTCTTAATTGCAGACCTTGCATACTTGACAACCTCATCAAGTGAAATGCCCTTAACTTGACCAGTACTTAATTCTTTGCTTCTTCTGTAAACTTCCTTCTTGTCCTCTGCTGTCAATTCATATTCAGGAAACTCATAAACAGAAGTTTTATATTCCTTCATCAACGCATAAACCATCTTTAAAAGACGCTCATCCGCATTTTCTACAAGGTCGTGTACTTTCTTTTTAATTTGTAAGGTGGTCATAGGCAGAATTTATATTTAAAATTAATCAATTCCGCAGATGAAATCCTACAAATTTTCAAACAACAAACCTTCCATCACCTTCAATTCCTCTACACTTTGCTTGCGCACTTCCAATACATGAAAAGCAGCTTCAACTTGTTTCATCAATGGTAAAAACCAATAGTTCTCATCGAATGGCTGATTATTATCCAGCAAACCATCATTATCACTGTGATGAACGCAACGTGTAAATGGAAGAATTGCTTCGGCAGCTGAAACAAGATTAAAATCCAATGTAGCTGCAGAAACTTTTAAATGCGCTGTATCCAATAAAATTCCAACGCGCGGATCAGCAATTTCTTCCAGCATTTTTTGCATCTCCCCTGCCTCCACATTCAAAAGCGGATTTGAACCGTCTTCGTAAACATTCATTTTCGCCAGCACATTATTCTCGATCAAAAATCCGGTCGGAAGATCAGCAGTTAATTCTAAAACTTCACGAACCGCTTCGATAAAAAGCTGCCAGTGTTTTTCGCGGTCGAACGATTTTACTTTTGCTAATTGCTGACCAAGCTCTGCGGGTTTCGGGTCAATACAAAATCCGGCGTGGGCGGAAAAAAATGGTGCCCCCACTGCATGACTCAGGCGAATTCCATTGACACAAAACAAAATGGAAGTTCTGCGAATCTCTTCGTTGCCGCTGCCGAGATTTAATACAAACGGAATTTCAGGTGCAGGAAAATAATTATGCGCAAAACGTTTTACAGGCGCGTCAAGAAATAATTGCTCCATATCCGGACGATACGGCATGCCGGAAGAAAATTCCAAAATGAAATCATTTTCCTGCGCGATCGCGACAACCTCTTCTGCCGGCTTACCCATGAACGCAAGCGAACTCATCACGGCCTGCGACTGAACAGGTACATTCCATTCGTAAAAGCCGAATGTTTCACGTTTTTCAACCAGCTTAAATCCAGCTTGCAAATACAATCGTATCGCAGCTTCATTCACATGATCGACAGATAATTTTACTTTTCGAAGTCCTAATGAATTTGCAGATTCCATTAAGCGCAGCATCATCTTTTTGCCGAATCCTTTTCCTTTTGCATGTTCTGCAACAGCTATTCCGAGCCAAACCGTTTCACCTTCTTTATCCAAATGCCCGTATGCCTCCACCTGCCCGCTTTCTTCGATCACCCAGGTACAAACGTGATTTTTCACAATAGAAAATGGCCGCGAAGAAAAGTAGCGGAACGTCTCCAGCGATTTTCCTGCATGAGCAACAAACCTCTCAAGCAAATGTGTATTCGAAACAGAGACGCGCGAAAATTTCATTTTCATTTTTTTAAATTATAATTGTTATCCTGAGCAATAGCCGAAGGAAGACAATTATAATTTCACAACAGCATTTCTAAACGGCTCATCTTTTTTCAAATCAGCCAATAATTCTGTACCAATGATCTTTTCCATCATTCCGGGAGACAATCCATTCGCAGGTCGTTTGAAACCGAAATGATCAGCGGAAAGAATTGTTCCTTTTTTCAAATCTGTTTTTGCGACAAGACTTCTTCGCATTCCGAATGTATTTTTTATCTCGGCAGCAGAAGGAGTTTTTGTTCCGTCCCCCAAACATTTTTCGATGTTACGGACGCCTTCTATTAATTCTGCAAATGCTTTCGGCTCGAGTGAAGATGAATGATCCGGGCCGGGCAAGGTATTATCCAATGTAAAATGCTTTTCAATCACTTCAGCGCCTAATGCAACTGCCGCAAAACACGCGTAGTTATTCGGCACATGATCTGAATAACCAACGCGGATCTTCATTTCATCCCGGATCGTTTGCATCGCGCGAATGTTTGTGTCTTCAATGCGTGAAGGATAATCTGTATTGCATTGCAGCACCACCAGGTCTTTATTGCCTGTTGAATGAATTGCTTCAACTGCAATTTTCACTTCTTCCATCGTCGCCATGCCGGTTGAAATGATCATTTGTTTCCCGAATTGTGCAACGTATTTCAGGAATGGCGTTTCAACCAATTGTCCGGATGCGATTTTGAAACCATCAACACCAATGCTATTGAGCAGATCAGCATCTTCAGGATTGTATGGCGTGGATAAAAAACGAATTCCTTTTTTATCACAATATTCTTTGATCGTTTTGAATGCATCGCGGTCGAGCTCGAGCTTCTTCAGCATTTCGAACTGCGTTTCATTGCGGTCAGTAACTTCAAGCTGGTAATTTGCTTTCGGTGAGGAAGCAGTAACAATTTGCTCTGCTTTAAAAGTTTGAAATTTCACGCAGTCGACACCGATCTCAACGGCTTTATCCACCAGCTGCAATGCCATTTCAAGACTTCCGTTATGATTTACGCCGGCTTCAGCGATTATGAAAACTTTTGACATAGCAGCAAAGGTAGGAAGTGTTGGGTAATAAAAATCACTGTTCTGATGGTACAGCGAAGGCTTGACATAGTAGGATTTTAACCCTCAATGGGTTTGCTGCCGCGTATGCCTGCGCGCAACCCATTGAGGGTTTTAGAATTATTTATATAAAATGAGTCATTTCTAATCACAAAAAAAGCCCCATTAAAGGAGCTTTTCTTATTCATTTTTATCTCACCATATTATTAATCTTCGTTCGCTGCCAGTTATCCCAGGCCTGCATCGCCATGTAATCGGAAATCATCCTGCGGTAACGTGACTGATTATAAAATGTATTCATCACTTCACCGGAAGGATTTGCAAGTCGTGTATTCGGACTAACCATTGCGCTAAAAAGATTTTTCATCATCGCTTCGTTAAAATAATCGAGGCGGCGAAGTGCTTGCGCTGCATTTACACGCGTGCGGAATTCATAAGACATGCTTGTGTAGGAAACCAATTTATCAAGCGAACTTTGATCCATCGCGCCTGTTTTCGATTTTATTTCCAGCCATTTTATTTCCACGTTTCTTCCTGAAGTTCCGATTACGCCTTTTGTTGTTTCCAAATAGCTGTTTGTATTTTCAGGAAATTGGAAAGAAAGTTTGTCAAGCGTAGCTGCTACACAATCATAAGATGGAGAAACCAATAATTTCTCATAATCAGCGCGCATATCAGCAGCGATTGTCGTTGTGTTATTGATCACAGCTTTGTGAAGCAGCACATCTTTATCAACGATTGCAGAGCGAACAATTGCACGTGAAGCAGGATCTTTATCGTCGATCAATTGGCGAATGATCTCACTTTTTGTATACTGGAATGTTTCTTTTGCATAGACTTTTTTCAATGCCTCACGTTTTTTATCAGGCGACATTGAACGCATTGCCACAAGCGCATCATAACGATCAAGCATGCTCGCAGCATTTAACGCTTGTTGTTCCAGCACTTCAAATGATTTGTTGAAACGTACTTTTTTCAGCACTTCATTATTCGGATCAAACAAGGTATAAGCGATGGTTTTATTTGACGAATTAGGAACATCAACAATCTCATTTTTCCCTGAGATCCATTGCATTTTGCGATCAACAGTTCCGTCTGTATAATGAACTTCAAACCATATCGGCATTTTGAATAATCCGCTTACATCGCTGATGGATTGTTCCTGCGAAACAGAAAAACGCGTAAAATTTTTGCCGGAAGTCAAAGGAGAAACAGAAACTACATAAGAAGGTTCGCCTCCACGATAGATCCATTGATCCCAAAACCAAACCAGCGACATTCCTGTTGTTTCCTGGAAGGAAGAAAGCAGATCCTCTGAAGTAACATTTCCGTAAGCGTGCTTATCAAGATAATGTTTGATGGCGCGATTATATACTTCTCTTCCGCCAACAACATTCTTCAGCATATTTAAAACAAATGCGCCTTTCGGATAATGTCTTGCGTTTCCACTCTGGCTGTGAGCAACAGGCAAATTATTTTTTTCGCCTTCAGCAAGCGCAGCATTTTGTGCTTCACGACGCTGCCAGTTAAAATGGTCTTCACCGAAAACACTTCGCTCGAATAAATAATCGTAGTAAGTAGCAAAACTTTCCTGCAACCAATGATGCGCATCGCTTTTCGCTGTGATGTAATCGCCGAACCACTGGTGCGCTAACTCATGTGCATTCACCGCAACATAACCGCGATCCCAATCGGAACGTTCATCAACAAAAAGAAAATCGCCATAAATAGTTGCTGTTACATTTTCCATTGCGCCATACATAAATTCCTGCACCGGAATCTGCGAATAGCTTGGCCATGGATATTTCACACCAATTTCCGCTTCGAAGAAATCGATCATTTGTTCGCTGTAAGCATAAGTTGCTTCAACGCGATTTTTCCATTCAGGATAATAATACAAATGCATCGGAACACCTGATTTCGATTTGGTTTCTTTGATCTCGTAGTCACCAATTCCCAACATTACGAGATAAGGCGCGTAGGGTTTGTTCAATTGATAACGCCATGTTTTTGTTCCGTCCTTATTTACTTTCTCACTCATTTTATTTCCGTTCGACAGCACTTTATATTTTTCGTCAAACGTCACTGTCATTTCGGTGGTGATCTTATCATTCATCTCATCGTAAAACGGAATCCAATGGCGATTATCAATTCCCTGCCCCTGGCTCCAGATCTGCTTACGTGAAAGTCCCGCAGGATCATTCCAGCCTATAAAATAAAGTCCGTGGCGTGGAGTTGCTTCGTAGGTCAGCGTCATGCTGTCTTTCTCCAACGGAACGAGTGTTCTTCCTGTCATGATCCAGAAACCTTGCTCTTCTGTTTTTACCACAGCAGTTTTTCCGTTGACCGTAGCCGTAAGAATTTTAATTCCCGGACCATCAATCCAGATTGAATCAACTTTCGCTTGTAATGGAGTAAAACGGTGTGTTACTTTTCCTTTTACTAATCCGGTGGTCACGTCAAAAGAAACGTTGAGATTCATGTGTGTGAAATCCACATTATGTTCGCGCGGAGCCCATGCACCATCATCGAGGTAAGAACGTTTTTCGCCCACTGCAGTTACAGGAACAACAAATTGGGCGGAAGCAATCGCAACACTAAAAATCGTGAAAGCGAAGGAGAATATTTTTTTCATAAATAAGGATGTGAATTTTAGCGTGGCAAGTTTACGAAATTTGTGAGTGAAAATGGTGTGCAATCGGGCGAATGGAACGCGAGAGCGGATGAATGGTGGAAATAGGGGGATTAAATCTTATTTTCCTTGACTTTCGGATTCTTCATTTCTCTTATTCTCCTCAATCATTGTATCTATGCTTTTCTCATATTCTATTCTCTCCATCTTCCATTGTTCTGAATACTTTTCTTTATTGACCTCAAAATCAATAATGAAAGTGTTCCAATGTTGTGTTACATCATTATACTTTTCGATATTCTTGTCGCGGGAGAAATATTTATAATCGTTTTCCGCAGTATAGTTCGTAGCCCTTTTTAATACAGAAATGAAATTATCCACGTTGACCCGCTGGTACATATTTATTAAATTTCCCATGAGATTTTTCATTGCTCCGAATAAGGCGCCATCACCACTGGCCTGGTACTCCGGGTTAACGGAATTGAAGTATCGGTATCGCATAACCCCTAAATAATAAAGAAAAGCCGCCTCATTAAATTTAGATTCCTTCATTAGTTTAGCTGCGGCACTGAAGTATCCAACCGGATGACAACTATTAAGTGATTCAGCAACCTTACAAACAGTGGTGTCAAAACGATTAATTTTTCCTAACGCATTTAATGAATCTGCAATGCGCCAAATATTTTTTTTTGCCACTAATTCTTCCTGGCCAAATGCAAATCCAGCTATTAATAGAATAAGGAGTGTAGCTACTAATTTTCGTTTCATAATTAATTGTCAGTTCCTTAACCTAATTTCAATTCCAAATTTCATTCTTCTCTGTCAGTATAATTGGTTTCCCATCAGTAACTACAATCGTATGTTCATGTTGTGCCATAAAGCCACCTTTATTTCCAACCATTGTCCAGCCATCACTTGTAGTTTCTGCATACGTTGATGTTGTTGAAATAAACGTTTCAATAGCAACAACAGCATTTTTCTTAAATCTTTCCAGGTTAAACTTGTCTCTGAAATTTGCAATTTCACTCGGTGCTTCATGCAAACTCCTTCCTACTCCATGTCCCGTCAGGTTCTTGATCACTTTGTAACCGCGTTTCTTCGCTTCTGTTTCTATCAAGTGTCCGATGTCAGAAATACGAACGCCACCTTTTATATTGAAGATCGCTTTATGCAAGATCTGCTTAGAAGCGTCTATCAATTTTTGGTGCTTATTGATGTCTTCGCCAAGCACAAATGAGTTTCCATTGTCCGACCAAAAGCCATCCAGCTCAGCCGAAACATCAATATTTATCAAATCACCTTCTTTCAATATTCTTTTGTCAGACGGAATGCCGTGGCAAAATTCATTGTTTACGCTTATGCAAGTATAACCGGGAAATTTGTAAGTCAAATACGGAGCAGATTTCGCGCCGAAGTCCGCAAGCACATTTGCGCCGTAATTGTCCAATTCTTTTGTTGACATTCCAGGTTGTGCGTAGTTGCTCATTTCCCTGAGTGTGCAGGCGACGGCTTCGCTTGCGTTTTTCATTCCGGCTAGTTCTGCTTCTGTTGTTATTGACATGGGTGGTTTTTTTGTTTGATTGGGTGCTTATTGTTTTTCCATTTTATGTTTTCTGTTTCAAACTATTTGGTGCTTGTGTCCTCTCCATATGCTTTATGGTATGCTGGACCAAATGTTATATCATAAGATACTCTGTTAATGATTACTTTGTTTATACAGCCAACGGTAATTTTCTTCTCTTTAATAGGTCGTCCGAATAATGCCAAGTTAGGAATGCTTTGTGATTGTGCATAATCTCTTAGTTGAGGAATTTGTCTAATAGACATACCGTAAATTGTGTCAAATGGAATTGCTCCTGTTCGTATAAAACTAAAGTAAGACGGATAAATTATTCCGTCAAATCCTCGTTCTTTTGCTTTTAGTGCAATTTGCCTGCAAATGCTGTATGAATGCTTACCTGCTAAAAACAGAAAGTGAATTGCAATATCTAGGCTTTCAAATTCTGTTGTTTCTTCCTCTATGAGGGCAGAAAGGTCTAAAACTTTCAATGCATGTGCTGGCACTAATTTGCCAATAAATAGATTATCCTCAACTGTTGCTCGGCACTCGTGAATACAAAGTTCTAAATCTGGTGAACCATATAATACAGGGAAACCAATGTTGTCAAATCTGTTTTCTCCCATATATTCATCTGGAGCGGAGTCATATTCTGAAAAGTCGTCCGCAACTTTCGGGTTTTTTCTTAAACGATAGAAGTGTTCCTTATTAGATAATTCTCTTGTTGGAAAAGTGTCTAATATTTTTTCAATGATTTGATTTCTTTCGGTTTGATTTTGAAGTGATTTTAATGGCTCGACTTCACCAAACATCCAAAACCTGGGACCATAATAAAAAAGTCCAATTTCCCCTGCTTGTTCGATAACTTTAACATCGTCAATCAACCAAGGAGAAACTTCAATGTCTGATTTGTTAAAGTGTTGTTCGTTAAACTGAATTAAAGGGCAACCACCATATTCAAATTTTTGAATTGTCCCTATTACAAAAAACCTGTAACATAGCTGTTGAACTAATGCCTTTGTCAGTTTATTCCCACTGTCAGAATTACAGAGGGAACATTTTTGCTTGTCTTGTATGCCTATTAAAAATGCGTCTAATTTTAAGCCTTCATCACGGAAGCAATTAGAGCAAAGCAATGCTTTTTCTTCATTGTGATTGTCGGCATGATAGTAGTGCCCATCTTTATGAGCTTTTGTCGTTTTAACTTCTTTGAATAAAGCAGTCATATGTTTTAGGAAATTCAGTTTCAATTTCTTTGTCTACTACTATTGAAGAAATGTCGGAGTTGTAAAAACCAAAATTATACGCAAAGGTCACGCTGTCCTTGTATGAATTCCATTGGCTTTTCTGGACATTGAAACATTGGGTGATGTCGTTAATTTGTTTGCGAAATGTAAAGTCTTACGTTTAAAACCAAACTCTTTGAAGAAATGAATAATTGTCACCTTACAAATTTCGTCAAAGTCAGTTTTTAATTTTTCTGTCATACTGTGTCGGTCTTTACGCTTGCAGGTACCGTTAGCTGATGTTTTTCAATGTCAAATATCTTAATTTATGCTGTTTTTTCAATTTGTCTTCACTATAGTATTCGTAAATTTTGTCATATGGCGTAATTAAAATATCGAAGTCTTGCTTTAAATGATAAACAATGTATCTCGAAAAATTTTCACACTCTGGCTTTTTTAATATACTAGGTTCAACTAAATAATTCTTTATTGTCAAACCGATAAAATAGTTAAGTCCAAATTTTTCAAATATTCTAGTATTTATGTCAGTGGCAATTCTTAGACAAGTTTCTGAATACATTATAGAATGATGAGGTTTAAGTTCTATTGACTCATTCGTTACAATTGGAGGGTCTGATATTTTTTTCTTAATATATTTTGTTTCCCAATTTTTTATTGCCGATTGGAAATCGTCACTCCTTGAGATTCCAAAAAGTTTCTCAGTGGGACGCCCCATATTATGTGCAACACAATGCCTCAGAACTTCATAAAATTTCAATACTGGTAGAACTCCTTCAATGTTATCTATTGGCCAATTTAGTTTTTTGTAGAGTGAAATAATTTTAGATTCCTTCTTTTCTTCTAAATCCTGTTCCTCGCAAACATTTTTGTCTTCTGATGATTTAGGAAAAAAGCTAGACAACTGTCCTTCAGCTTGTTTGAAAAAAACATCAAAAGCAGAGTAAACCCAAATAATTCCAGTTTTTGAAAGGTCGTTTTTTAGTTGTGTCACCTCATTCTCTATATTCTTAATTATTCTTGGAGTCCATCTTTCTCCTGCTTCTAGAATTAGTGTATTTATATGTTCAGATAATTCTTTTGCATCCTCCTTAGATTTATAAAGAAAATCAACAGCAACAATTGAAACCTTTATGTAGTTATTCAAACGAGTATGTGAGTGTAAAAATTTTTTAAAGGGCTCTGATTTGAAATTTTCCATTTTTAATTAACTTTGCCCTTTAGATTAGAAAAGATGAAATTTAATGTGTCGAAAATAAATAAAGAGTCCATCTTGGTCGTTGGTTCGAATCCAACTTCCCCCACAAAAGTTAAATGATTTTGGGGGAATACGTCTCAGTGGTAGAGCGGAGTATCGCATTAAGCGTTGTAGAGATACAACGCTTTTTTAGTTAATTCTTTCGCTACTATTATCACTGTACCAAGGTCTCTTAAAATATCAACTCACTAGCTTATACCCGCCATAAACTTTCGCCAATCCACCCAATAAAGCCGGACCGGCGTCACAATATGTCAGATATCTTTTTGAAAGTTAGCCAATTCTGCAACATAGCAGAACTATCCATTTCAAGAGTTTAATTCCTTTGAAAATAAATACGAAAAGCAATATTCACCCGTAAATCCCCCCTAAAAACAAACCGTCTCCTCCCGATCCCGCAAATTATATCCACTTACCATCACCTCTCCATAGACAACAGTAATACCTTCCAAAAACTTTTATTCCTTAATCCTGTTTTTCAAATTCATCCGTTCATGTAAAATCCTCACTACTTCAATTTCCTTCGCTTTTATTTCGCGATAAAAAATTATATGTCTTCCAACTCTGAAACCCATAAGATCATTTCTTATTTCACTATAACTTTCTCCAATATCAGGTGATTTTGAAATTTTCAGGCAAGTGTCAACAAGCAAACCATAATATTTGTCAGCTTGTGCCTCAGACCAGACTTCAAAAGTATAATCCCATATTTTTGAAAGGTCGTCAGCAGTTTGTGGGTCAGAAAGTATTTAGCCATTCTTTCTCTTTCTGGCTTTTAAACTTTCCAAATGTTTCTTAGCATTAAATTTTACAGCTATGCCGCTTTCGCTGCCTGCCTCAATTGCGGTTTTTAGTTTTG